>CAMFLJ010000039.1 GCA_945957335.1 uncultured Actinomycetes bacterium
GCCATCGCGCCCGTCGCCGTCGTCAACTTCCTCGCCGCCCGCCGGCGCAAGCAGTTCATGGCGCTGCTGCCCGACACGCTCTCGCTGCTCGCCGGCACCCTGCGCGCCGGCTACTCGCTGATGCAGGGCGTCGAGGCGGTCTCCCAGGAGGTCGCCGAGCCCATGGGCCTCGAGCTGCGCCGGGTGGTCACCGAGGCCCGCCTCGGCCGCCCGCTGGAGGAGGCCCTCGACGGCGTCGCCGAGCGCATGGGCAGCGACGACTTCGCCTGGGCGGTCATGGCGATCCGCATCCAGCGCGAGGTCGGCGGCAACCTCTCCGAGCTGCTGCTCACCGTGGCCGAGACCATGATCGCCCGCGAGCGGCTCCGCCGCGACGTGGCGGCGCTCACGGCCGAGGGCCGCATGAGCGCCTACATCCTCATCGCCCTGCCGGTCGGCCTCGGCGCGGTGATGTTCGTGATGAACAAGGACTACACGTCCAAGCTGCTCAACACGACCTTCGGCAACATCATGCTGGGTGCGGCCGTGGTCTCCGGCGTCATCGGCTTCCTCTGGATGAGGAAGATCATCAACATCAGGATCTGACAGGGGCGTCACGCATGGAACTCCTCATCGGTGCGCTGCTCCTCGCGGCGGCCATCGGCCTCGTGGTCTGGGTGGTGCTCACCCAGGCCGACGACAAGGCCATGGTGCGCAACTCGCTGCGCCAGCTCGAGGGCTACGAGGTCGAGAACGTCCGCGACCAGGAGCTGCTCGTGCCGTTCGCCGAGCGCGCCCTGGCCCCGGTCATGGGCGGGCTCACCAAGCTCGGACGCCGCTTCACCCCGACGGGCTACGTCGACAACATCCGCCGCAAGTTCGTGTGGGCCGGTGTCGGCAACGCCGACGGCGTCGACCGCTTCCTCGCCATCCGGGTGCTCACCGCCGTCGCGGTGATCCCCGCCTTCTTCATCTTCTTCATCCTCAACGTCTTCGGCCTCGACGGCATGCTCAAGCTCGTCGTCACCGCCCTCGTCGTCCTGGCCCTCATCCTCGGCCCCGACGCCTGGCTCAACCGCAAGGTCGAGGAGCGCCACATCGACCTGCAGGAGAAGCTGCCCGACGTCCTCGACCTGCTGACCATCTCGGTCGAGGCCGGCCTCGGCTTCGAGCAGGCCCTCGACCGCACCATCGCCGCGGTGCCGGGTGCCCTCTCCGACGAGTTCGCCCGCATGCTCGGCGAGGTCCGCGCCGGCGCCAGCCGGGCCGATGCCATGAGGGCGATGGAGCAGCGCACGAACGTGCCCGAGGTGCGCTCCTTCGTGCTCGCCATCCTCCAGGCCGACACCTTCGGCGTGTCGATCGGGCGGGTCCTGCGGGCCCAGTCCGAGGAGATGCGCATCAAGCGCCGCCAGCTGGCCCAGGAGAAGGCCCAGAAGGCTCCGGTGAAGATGCTCATCCCGATGGTGTTCTGCGTGTTCCCGGCGCTGTTCGTGGTCGTCATCGGCCCCGCCATCATCAACATCACCGAGAACTTCAAGTAGCTTCCGCGCCGGTGAGCACGGCTGCCGTCGCGGAGAGCCCGAGCGAGGGCACGGGTGGGGGCCCCGGCGGCGATCGCCCGGTGCGTCGCACCCCGTGGTACCCGTCGCTGAGCGCCGTCGTCGGCCTCATCGTGGTGCTGGTGGGCGCCTACATCGGTGCGGCCCGCCTGGCCGACAACAGCTTCCTCACCCACCTCGCCACCGGCCGCTACATCCTCGAGCACGGCTTCCCCCACGGCGACGTCTACAGCTTCACCGCCCCGGGCGAGCGGTGGGTCGTGCAGAGCTGGCTGGCGTCGGTCGTCTACGCCGCCCTCGACCGCACCGTCGGGCTCGTCGGCATCCGCGTGCTCACCGCGGTGCTGGCCGGCGCCACCGCCGGCATCCTCTGGACCCTCACGCGCCCCGCCAAGGGCCTCGTCGCCCGCATGGCCATCGCGGCGGTGGGCCTGACCGTGGCGGCGACGATGTGGTCGCCCAGGCCGCTGATGATCGGGCTCCTGCTGCTCGGGATCACGCTCCTCACCGCCGAGCGCCGGCTGCCGCCGTGGCTGCTGCTCCCGGTCTTCTGGATCTGGGTCAACAGCCACGGCTCGTTCCCGCTGGGCCTCCTGGTGCTCGGCTGCTTCGCCCTGGGCAGCCGCCTCGACGGTGAGCGCCGGCCGACCGAGCTCAGGCCGCTGGCGTGGGCCCTCGGTGGCACCGTGCTGGGTGCGGTCAACCCGCTGGGACCGGTGCTGCTGACCTTCCCGATCAGCCTGCTGCGGCGCCAGGACTCGCTCTCGTTCATCGTCGAGTGGCGCAGCCCGATGTTCACCGAGGCCTACGCCAGGGCGTTCCTCGTGCTCGTGGTGATGATGATCGCCGCGCTGGTCCGTCGGCCGTCGTGGCGGGCCGCGATCCCCTTCGCCGTGTTCGTGGTGCTGAGCCTCACCGCGGCCCGCAACATCCCGGTGGCGGCCCTCGTCCTCGTCCCCGGGATGGCTCGGGGTGCCGAGGGGCTCGGTGACCTCACCGGCGAGGCCCGCTCCCGGGCGGCGGCGCTCTTCGCGGTGGTCGCGCTCGTGATCGGTGGCTCGGCGCTCGTGGTCCGCCTCCGGGAGCCCGACCTCGACCTGCGCGACTTCCCCGTCGACGCAGTGGCCTGGCTCGACCAGCAGGGCCTGTTCGGGCCCGACACCCGCCGGGTCACGCCCGACTACGTGGGCAACTACTCGGAGCTGCTGCTCGGTGACCGTGCCGCGGTGTTCGGCGACGATCGAGTCGACATGTTCCCGCAGGCGGTGGTCGACGACGAGGTGGCGCTGCTGAAGGGCGGGCCCACGTGGCGCCGGGTCCTCGACCGGTGGGACGCCGACGTGGTGCTCTGGACCAGGGGCTCCCAGCTCGACCTGCTGCTCTCGGCCGACGACGGCTGGCGCCTCGCCTACGTCGACCAGACCTGGGTCGTCTACATCCGGCGCTAGTGCCGTCACCGCCGCCCCGGCCGGCCGGGTCGGCCGTGGGGGCCGTGGGGTCCGTGGGGGCCGTGTGGGGAGGGGCCCGGACGCGCCGAGGGGAGGCACCCGGAGGTGCCTCCCCTCGAAGGTTCCCGCCGTCGGGATCCTGGAGCGGTCCTAGCTGAGCGAGGAGCCCACCGAGGAGAACTTCGAGGAGGCGCTCTTGCCGAGCAGGGTGACGGCCACGATGCACACGACGGCGATCAGGGCGACGAGGAGGGCGTACTCGACGAGCGAGGCGCCACGGTCGGTCTTGCAACGGGCCTGGAGCCAGGCGCTCGCGAACTCGTAGGAGGTCATCATTCGGGGTCACCCGCACTTTCTGAGGGGGTGGCCGCTCGGGCGGCCACATCTGGGGGATTGGAGAAACACTAAGGAACCGTTTCCCGGCTGACCATGGGCCGAACGGTCCAATCTCACCCGTCTGAGGGAGGCGGGATGGGCCGTGTGGCCCGGTGCTCGGCCGGTCCCGGGCGCGTCCGACCGCCCGGCGCGGCGGGAGGTCAGGCGATGGTCAGCTGGGTGCTACGAGAGGCCGGAGCCGACCTCGGAGAACTTGGACGACGCGCTCTTGCCGAGCAGGGTGACGGCGACGATGCACACGATGGCGATGAGGGCGACGAGGAGGGCGTACTCGACGAGCGAGGCGCCCCGGTCGGTCCGGCAGCGGGCCCGGAGCCAGGCGCTCGCGAACTCGAAGGTGGTGGACATCCCGCGCTTCTCCTGCTGAGTGGTGCCGGCACGTCCGTCCGTGCCGGTCGACATCCCCTTCATCGCCGGAGCGACCGGAAAGGGGATGGCCCCGTGCGCGACGACGGCCCCGCCCGAGGGGCGGGGCCGTCGTGTCGGGTCGTCCCGGAGGGTCCGCTACTTGAGGGCGGAGCCCACCGAGGAGAACTTCGACGAGCTGTTCTTGCCGAGCAGGGTGACGGCCACGATGCACACGACGGCGATCAGGGCCACCAGGAGGGCGTACTCGACGAGCGAGGCGCCCCGGTCGGTCTTGCATCGGGCCTGGAGCCAGGCGCTCGCGAACTCATAGGTGGTGAACATTTCGATTCTCCCGCGCTCGAAAATCTCTGGCTGTGGTTGGGGGGTGCCACTCGGAGCGGCGTGAACGTGAGCAGCACCGTACGACGAACAGCACCGGTTGGTACATGGGTCGATCGGTCCAACCTCGCTCACGGTCGGTCGGATATGGCGAGGAGGGCACCGGTCTCCCGGTGCCCTCCTGGTCGTTCTGGTGCCGTCCTGGCGCCTCGCCGGTCAGGGACTGGCCGTGACCTTCGATGCGGACGACGACATGTTGCTGCCAACGGTCTTGCCGAGGAACGTGACCGCTCCGATGCACACGACGACGATGAGGGCGAGGAGAAGTGCGTACTCCACGAGCCCTGCACCAGCGTCACCGGTGCAACGGGAGGCGGTCTCCCTCGGCGCCTCGGGCGTCGATGGGTTCGTCATGGAAACCTCCCGTCGGAATGCGCTGAGGGCGGACCGATGGTCCGCCCCCGACGCAATCGTTCTGCCGTTGGAGGCTAGCTGAGCGAGGAGCCCACCGAGGAGAACTTCGACGAGGCGCTCTTGCCGAGCAGGGTGACGGCCACGATGCACACGACGGCGATCAGGGCGACGAGGAGGGCGTACTCGACGAGCGAGGCGCCACGGTCGGTCTTGCAACGGGCCTGGAGCCAGGCGCTGACGAATTCGTAGGAGGTGAGCATTCCGGGATCTCCCTGTGCTGGTGCTGACGGAAGGCCCACGGTCATGGGCCCAGTTGGTGTCTTGCCCAAGAGGTATCGACGCACCCCGGAACCACCTTGATAGGTCGAACGGACTATTCGTCGACCAAGGAGATCAATCGAGGTGGACGATGCCCATCCGCACGGCCTGGAGCACGGCCTGGGTGCGGTCGCGGGCGTCGAGCTTCTGGTAGATCGACGCCAGGTGGTTCTTCACCGTCTTCTGCGAGATGTACAGCCGCTCGGCGACCTCGGGCGTGGAGCACCCGTCGGCGATGAGCTGCAGCACCTCTTCCTCGCGGCGGCTGATGATGCGCTCGTCGTCGGCCGTGCCGAAGCCACGGTCGCGGTCCATGCGCCGGACCTCGTCGAGCATCGACGCCGCGAGCTGGGGCGACAGAGCGGTCTCGCCGCTGACGGCCAGGCGCACGGCCGAGGCGATCTCCTCGGTGGAGCAGTCCTTCACGAGGTAGCCGGAGGCCCCGGCCCGGATGGCCTCGGCGAGGACCTCCTGGTCGGCGTGCATGGTGAGCATCACGACCTTGATCTCGGGGTGCATGGCCTTGACCTGGCGGGTGGCCTCGACGCCGTCGATCTCGGGCATGGTGACGTCCATCAGCACGACGTCGGGGCGCAGCGAGTCGGCCAGGCGCACGGCCTCGTCGCCGTCGCCGGCCTCACCCACCACGTCGAAGCCCTGGTCGGTCATCGACCGGCGCAGGCCCTCACGCAGCATGCGGTGGTCGTCGGCGAGCATCAGACGGATCGACATGGGGGGACCTCCTGGCACCCCGAGACGACCCGGAGAGGGCTCCGACGTGCTCGGGCGGGTGGTGGTGGGCTCGATGGCGGTCATGGGACCACCACCTGGCCGTCGGGCTCCGCGGGCTGCTCGGCCCGGAGGAGGCTGCAGCGGACGCGGGTGCCCTCGTTGGGCTTGCTGGCCACCTCGAGGGTGGCACCGATGCTCGAGGCTCGCTCGCGCATGCCCATGATGCCGTAGGAGTCGAGTCGGCCCTTGGTCCCCTCGGGGAAGCCGATGCCGTTGTCGGTGATCTCGAGCGCCGCGGACTCACCGTTGCAGCGCCAGAGGACGCGGACGCGGTCGGCCCGCGAGTGGCGTTCGACGTTGGTGAGCGCCTCCTGGGCGATGCGCCACATCTCGCGCTCCTGGAGCAGCGGGAGGCGGGCGTCGCGGTCGCAGAAGAGCTCGACCTGGAGGGTGCTGCGCTCGCGGATGCGGTTGGCGTAGGCCTCGAGCGTGTCGGCGATGTCGTGGGTGTCGGAGACGTCGGTGCGCAGGTCGTAGAGGGTGTCGCGGACCTCGCGGATGACGCCGCGGACGTCGTCACGGAGGCGCTGGAGCGACGTGCCGATCTCCTCGCCCCGCGACTCCTTGGTGACGATGTTGTCGAGCTCGAACGCCATGTAGGCCAACGACTGGCCGATGCGGTCGTGGAGGTCCCGGGCGATGCGGGTGCGCTCCTCGTCGGCGCCGACGGTGCGCAGCCGGCTGAACCAGCGGGCGTTGTCGATGGCGAGGGCGACGGGCTCGACGAAGCCCCGGAGCATCTCGACGTCGCGGTCGGTGAAGTGGTTGTCGTCGGCGTGCTCGACGGCGAGCAGGCCGATGACGCTGCCGCGGGCGGGCAGCACGGCGTAGATGCCCGAGCCCGAGCGGGGGCCGAGGCCCGACCAGCCGGCGGCGGGGAGGTTGGAGACGGAGAGGACGCCCTCGTCGTGCACCACCCGGCGCAGCGGCACCGTGAGGTCCTCGAACGACTGGCGCTGGGGCACCCGGCTGCCGCCCTCGCGGCGCAGGAGCTCCCAGGTGCCGTCGGTGTCGTCGAAGCCGAGCACCACGGCGGTGTCGAAGTCGAACAGGCCCCGCAGGCGGTTGACGGTGGTGTCGAGCACGTCGTCGAGGTCGAGCGAGGCGGGGAGGGTCTGGGTGACCCGGTGCAGGCTGTAGAGCAGGGCGTTCGCGTCGGCGAGGCGGCCGAGGCGGTCGAGGGCCAGGGAGTTCTGGCGCTCGGCCTCACCGGAGATCTGGCGGGTGTAGCCGGCGATCAGGGCCACCAGCAGCAGGACGAGGGTCCACTGCGCCGACTGGACCACACGGGCCCGGGTCGGGTCCTGCATGACGAAGGGGAGGCTCACGGCCAGGGTGGAGACGACGCCGATGCGCAGCGCGAAGCCGTAGCCGCGGGCGAAGCCGGCCACCATGACGGCGGTCAGCATCATCAAGATGAAGGGCGAGTCCCAGTAGCCGGTGGCGATGACGCAGGCCACGTTGAGGATGACCTCGCCGATGACCTCGAGGAGGCTGCGGACGTCGCTGGTGTAGCGGAGCGGGTGGAGCGTGCGGACGATCGTGTAGGCGAGGACCAGGGCCGACCACACCACGGTGGAGTAGGGCTTGGCCTCGAAGTGCTGGGTCGCGAGGGCCACCGATGCGATGGCGATCGCCCAGCGCACGGCCAGGATGGCGGGCCCGAACGCGGCGACGCGGTCGACGCGCTTGTCGAGGCCGATGCCGTCCTCGTACGTCGATCCGTCGGTGGACTCGGCGAGGCGCGACAGTCGATCACGCCACTCGTGTGCACCCTGTTGGGGTTCGGTGGGCACCTCGATCACCCCTCAATTGTCGGCGTCCGGCGCCGAACCTTGAACGGATGGGCCCCGGAGGGGTCCGACGGCCCCTGATAGGTTGCCAAACCGTGCTCCTCATCGGGTTGACCGGCGGGATCGGCAGCGGGAAGTCCACCGTGTCGGCCGCCCTGGCGCGCCGTGGCGCAGTGGTGATCGATGCCGACGCGGTCGTGCGCGAGCTGCAGTCGCCCGGCGGTGCGGTGCTCGACGCCATGGTCGCGCACTTCGGCCCCGGGATCCTCCATGGTGACGGCACGCTCGACCGCCAGAAGGTGGCCGACCTGGTGTTCGGCGACGACGAGCAGCTGAAGGCGCTCAACGCCATCGTCCACCCCGAGGTCGGTGCCGAGATCCAGCGGCGGATGGACGCCCAGGCCGAGACCGACCACGTCGTGGTGCTCGACGTGCCGCTGCTGGTCGAGAGCAAGGCCTACACGACGGCTGGCACGATCGTGGTCGACACCGACCCCGACATCGCCGTCGAGCGGCTCGTGGCCTTCCGGGGCTTCACCGAGGCCGACGCCCGGGCCCGCATGGCCCGTCAGGCCACCCGCGAGCAGCGCCTCGAGGCGGCCGACTTCGTGGTGCGCAACGACGGCACGCCCGACGACCTCGAGCCGCAGGTCGAGGCGTGCTGGGCGTGGATCGAGGGGCTGCGCGCCGAGGCCGCCGCCCCGGCCGCCGACTGATTCCCTAGAGCCCGAGCCGGCGGGAGAGGTCGCTGCGGATTCGGCGCTGGGGGTCGACGCGGTTGCGCACGGCCCGCCACTCGTCGAGGCGGGGGTACATCTGCGGCACGAGCTCGGGCCGGACCCGGCTGTCCTTGGCCAGGTAGACCCGACCGCCCTCGGCCACGACGAGCTCGTCGAGGCGGTCGAGGAGCGGGCCGAGGCCGCGCACCCCGGCGGGGATGTCGAGGGCGAGGGTCCAGCCCGGGGCCGGGAACGACAGGGGAGCGGGGTCGGCCTCGCCGAACGCCTTGAGCACGGCGAGGAACGACGTGCACCCCGACGCGCTGAGCTCCTCGATGATGCGGCGCAGCGTGGCCTCTGCACCGAAGGGGATCACGAACTGCCACTGCAGGAAGCCCTGCGGGCCGTAGATGCGGTTCCAGCCGCCGACCATGTCGAGGGGGTGGAAGAAGGTCGGGATGGTCTGGAGCTCGTCGCGGCGGCGGACGGGCGCCTTGCGGAACCAGAGCTCGTTGAAGGCCCGCACGGTGAGCTTGTTGAGCAGCCCGTCGGGGACGAACGGGGGAGCGCTGGCCAGCACGCCCGCCGAGTAGGCGTAGGGGTCGGGGCCGGCGGCGGGTGCGGCCTCCTCCGCGGTGGCGAACCGGCCGCGGGTGAGTACGGAGCGGCCCGTCGCCCGGCCACCGGCCATGAGGTCGATCCACGCCACCGAGTAGTCGTAGGCGTGGTCGCCCGACGCCATGAGCTCGAGCACCTCGTCGAGGTCGGCGGCCCGGTCGGTGTCGACGAGCAGGCGGCTCGAGCCGATGCGGGGGCAGGCGAAGGTGGCGTCGAGGACCACACCGGTGAGGCCCATGCCCCCGGCGGTGGCCCAGAACAGCTCGGGGTCGCGGTCGGGGCCGATCTCGACGACCTCGCCGTCGGCCAGCTGGAGGTGCAGCGAGGTGACGTGCTGGCACCAGCTGCCCTTGCGGTGGTGGTTCTTGCCGTGGATGTCGGCCGCGATCGCCCCGCCGACGGTGACGTAGCGGGTGCCGGGCGTGACCGGCACGAAGAGCCCCTGGGGCACGAGGGCGTGCAGCAGCCGGTCGATGCTCGCGCCCGCCTCGGCGGTGACGAGGACGGTGTCGGAGGCGGGGTCGGCGTCGTGGATCGTGAAGGCGTCGACGTCGGTGGTCTCGACCACGGTGCCGCCGCTGTTCTGTGCGCAGTCGCCGTAGCCCCGGCCGAGGCCCCGGGCCAGCAGCCCGCGCGGCGAGCCGTTGGGCAGCGCCCTCTGGAGCTCGGTGGCCGACGTGGGGCGGCGCACGTCGGACGCGGTCGGGGCCGTGCGGCCCCAGCCCGTCAGCTCGGCGGTGTGGGGCCGGGCGAGGACGGCGGCCGGCTCAGGCGGCGTAGGTGGCACAGGCGTAGATGATGGCCCAGAGGGCGCCGGCGACGAGGAGCGTGCGGTCGGAGAGCACCAGGTTCTCGGGCTCGGCGCCCTTGCCCTGGTCGAGCAGGAGGGCGTAGCGGAGGATGGCGACGGCGAAGGGCACGATCGAGAGCTGGTACCAGATCGCCCCGTTGCCGTTGGCCTCGGCCGACGAGAACGCCCACATGCAGTAGGCGATGAGCGCACCACCCGAGAACACCGCCCGCAGGTAGGCGAGGTAGGCGGGGGTGTAGGCGGCCAGGGCGGGGCGGACGTCGATGGCCTCGTGGGCCTCGAGGTCGGAGAGCTCGCCGTGGCGCTTGCCGGCGACCATGAAGAGGGCCCCGAAGCTCGTGACGATGAAGAACCACTCGCTGATCGGGATGTCGGTTGCGGTGGCGCCGCCGACGGCCCGCAGCACGAAGCCGGCGGCCACCGCGACGATGTCGAGCACGGGCACGTGCTTGAGCTTCATCGTGTAGGCGGTGGTCAGCGCGAGGTAGCCGAGGATGGTGATGCCGAAGTCGGTCGAGGTGAGGAACGCGCCGCCGACGCCGGCGACGAGCAGGACCGCGGCGAGCACGAAGGCGAGGCCCACGGGCACGGACCCGGCGGCGATCGGGCGGTGGCGCTTCACCGGGTGGCGGCGGTCGGCCTCGACGTCGACGGCGTCGTTCAGCAGGTAGGTGGCGCTGGCCGCCGCGCAGAAGCAGGCGAAGGCGGCCACGGTGTGGAGCAGCGTCGAGCGGTCGTCGATCATCCCGGCGGCCACGGGCGCGGCGAACACGAGGACGTTCTTGGCCCACTGCTTCGGGCGCAGCGATCGGACGAGGCCGACCCCCAGCGAGGGTGGCGCCACGGGCTCGGGGCTCATGTCAGCGGGCGCTCACCCGGCGCCAGACGCCTCGGGGGAGGTTGCGCATCACCGTGAAGACGGGGGCCAGGACGGCCGGGGCCCAGATGACCTCGCGGCCCTTGGCCAGGCCCGCCACCACGGCGTCGGCGACCTTGTCGGGCGTGGTGGCGAACGGCGCCGGCTGCATGCCCTCGGTCATGCGACCGTGCACGAAGCCGGGGCGCACGACCACCACCCGCGAGCCGGTGCCGACGAGCGCGTCGCCGAGGCCCTGCGCAAAGGCGTCGAGGCCGGCCTTGGTCGAGCCGTACACGTAGTTGTCGGCCCGGGCCCGCACGCCCGCCACCGACGAGAGCACCAGCAGCGTGCCGTGGCCCTGGGTGCGGAAGCGCGACGCCACCGCGAGCGAGGCGGAGACGGCACCGACGTAGTTGGCACGGGCCGCGTCGGCGGCGGCGACCGGGTCGGCGTCGAAGGTGGCCTGGTCGCCGAGCACGCCGAAGGCGATGATCGCCATGTCGATGTCGCCGTGCGCGTCGAACGCGGCGTCGACGGCGGCCTGGTGGGAGGCGGGGTCGAGGGCGTCGAACGCGAACGAGTCGACGGTGGCGCCGGCCGCCTGCCAACGAGCGGCGACGGGCGAGAGGGCGGTGATGTCGCGGGCACCGAGCACGACGGTGCGGCAGCGCCCACCGACGAGGCGGTCGACGATGGCCTGGGCGATCTCCGAGCCACCGCCCAGCACCAGCACCGACTGGACCGCTCCCACTGCATCTCTCATCCGGTTGCTGCCCGCCTCTCGGTGTCGTGTCGGCGGCCGATGTTAGGCGGCCGGGTCACCCGGGCCGGCTCAGGGCGTCGCCTACGGTTCCGCCATGGCGGTGGTGGCCGAGGTCGGGCAGGAGCGGTGGAGCACGTCGCAGCGTGGCGTCGCCCTGGTCGCGGTCGGGGTCGGCCTGGTGGCCCGATGGTGGTCGTTGGGCGGCAGCGGGGTCAGCTTCGACGAGGCGTTCACCGCGGCCTACTCCTCGCTGCCGATCGGCGACATCCCGGGTGCGCTCAGGGCCAACGACAGCCACCCGCCCCTCGACTACCTGCTCCGCCACCTCGTGGCCGGTGCCCACTCGGAGTTCTGGCTGCGGGCTCCGTCGGCGGTCTTCTCGGGCGCCGCGTTGGTGGTGGTCGCGCTCTGGATGCGCAGGCGGGGCTGGTTCGGGGTCGGCGTGGTCGCGCTCTTCGCGGTGAGCCCGTTCCAGCTCCTCTACGGCCGCCAGGCCCGGATGTACGCGCTGCTCACGCTGATCGGGGTGCTCCTCGCGGTGCTGACCGAGCGGTGGCTCGCGGGTGACCGGCGGGCCCGGATCGCGGTCGCGGTCGGCGCGCTCCTGCTCGTCGCCTGCCTCGACCACGCCGGTGGGCTCCTCCTCGCCGCCGGCGTGTTCACGGTGCCGGGGCTGAGCCGCGAGCGCTCCGCGTGGTGGTGGCGCGCCGCTCCGGTGGCGGCGGTGGCCGTGTGGGTCGGGCTGTGGTCGAGCTCGTTCCTCGACCAGGCGAGCCGGAACACCGGGCTCTGGATCCCGCGGTCGACCCCCGACTCGCTCGACGGCGCCGTCAACGGCATGGTCAGCCTGCTCGAGGGGACCCGCTGGACGGTCACCCTCCTCACGGTCGGTGGGGGCGTCGCCCTCTACGTGGCCCACCGCCGCCTGGGCCGGGTGTGGCTGAGCCTCTTCGCGGTGCCGTTCGCGGTGATGGCCCTGGCCGGCCTGCACTACCACGTGGTGCTCCCGAGGACGCTCGCCGCCTCGGCGTGGGCCATCCCGGTGGCCTGGGCCGCGCTGGTGGAGTGGACGGTTCGCCGGTGGGTCCCGATCGGCGTGGTCCTGGCCGGGATCCTCGCGGTGATCGTGCTGCGCTCCGTACCGACCGCGATCCGGTTCGACGAGGGCTACGAGCGGCCCGTCGCCACGGCGGTCGCGCAGGTCCAGCCGGGTGACGGGCTGCTCGTGCACCCCTACTGGCTCTGGCCGCTGGCGTGGTGGAACGACACGCCCGGACGCGGTGATGCGCCGCCCCCGGCGATGGAGGGCGTCGACGGCCGCTACTGGCTGTGGCCGGGGGCGCAGCCGACGGGGCGCACCTGGGTGGTGGAGCCGAAGGTGTACCGCCTCGACACGTCGCGGTGGCAGATGTGCTCGGAGTGGCAGGAGCTCAGCGACGAGTGGGAGCTCGGCTGCGTTGTCACAGGGGGTTCCTAGACTTCCCCGCATGCCTCCGTTCCGCCTCGTCTCCGACTTCGAGCCCGCCGGCGACCAGCCCAAGGCCATCGCCGAGCTCACGGCCAGCATCGAGGCGGGCAACCGGTTCCAGACGCTGCTCGGCATCACCGGGTCGGGCAAGAGCGCCACCATCGCCTGGACCATCGAGAAGCTGCAGCGCCCCACCTTGGTGATCGCGCCCAACAAGTCGCTGGCGGCGCAGCTGGCCAACGAGTTCAAGGAGTTCTTCCCCGAGAATCGGGTCGAGTACTTCGTCTCCTACTACGACTACTACCAGCCGGAGGCGTACATGCCGTCCTCCGACACCTACATCGAGAAGGACTCGTCGGTGAACGACGAGATCGACCGGCTGCGCCACTCGGCCTCGTCCGCGCTGCTCACCAGGCGCGACACCATCGTGGTGGCGTCGGTGTCGTGCATCTACGGCCTCGGCTCTCCCCACGAGTACAAGGACCAGCTCCTCACCGTTCGCCCCGGTGAGGTCCACGACCAGCGGTCGATCCTCGGCAAGCTCGTCGACATGCAGTACGAGCGCAACGACATGAACCTCGTGCGCGGCAAGTTCCGGGTGCGGGGCGACACCATCGAGCTGCACCCGGCCTACGACGAGACCGCCGTGCGCATCGAGCTGTTCGGCGACGAGGTCGAGCGCATCCAGGTCGTCGACCCGCTCACCGGCGAGAAGGTCACCGAGCTCGACGAGCTCATCGTGTTCCCGGCCACCCACTACGTGGCGGGCGAGGAGCGCATGCGGGCCGCGATGGTGCGCATCGAGGCCGAGCTCCAGCAGCAGCTGGCCCAGTTCGAGAAGGAGGGCAAGCTCCTCGAGGCCCAGCGCCTGCGCATGCGCACCCAGTACGACCTCGAGATGATGGCCGAGGTCGGCTACTGCAACGGGATCGAGAACTACTCGGCCCCCATCGACGGCCGCTCCCCGGGCGAGGCGCCCTACACGCTGCTCGACTACTTCCCCGACGACTTCCTCGTCGTGCTCGACGAGAGCCACCAGGCCGTGCCCCAGCTCCACGGCCAGTACGAGGGCGACCGCTCCCGCAAGTCCACCCTCATCGAGCACGGGTTCCGCCTGCCGTCCGCCGCCGACAACCGGCCCCTCCGCTTCGAGGAGGTCATGGACCGCGTCGGCCAGATCGTGTTCCTGTCGGCCACCCCCGGCCCCTTCGAGCTGCAGCACTCCTCGGCCGTGGTCGAGCAGGTGGTGCGCCCCACCGGCCTCATCGACCCCGAGATCATCGTGAAGCCCACCAAGGGCCAGATCGACGACCTCATCGAGCAGATCAACGGGCGGGTCGTGAAGGGCGACCGCGTGCTCGTCACCACCCTCACCAAGAAGATGGCCGAGGACCTCACCGACTACCTCCTCGAGCTGGGTGTGAAGGTGCGCTACCTCCACAGCGAGGTCGACACCATCGAGCGCATCGAGATCCTCC
The DNA here is from genome assembly GCA_945957335.1 of uncultured Actinomycetes bacterium. Taxonomy (GTDB): domain Bacteria; phylum Actinomycetota; class Acidimicrobiia; order Acidimicrobiales; family Acidimicrobilacustridaceae; genus CAMFLJ01. Next base: position 14,106 of record CAMFLJ010000039.1, read on the forward strand.
GCGACCTGCGCCTCGGCGAGTTCGACGTGCTGGTCGGCATCAACCTCCTGCGTGAGGGCCTCGACCTGCCCGAGGTCTCGCTCGTGGCCATCCTCGACGCCGACAAGGAGGGCTTCCTGCGCTCCGAGACGTCGCTGGTGCAGACCATCGGCCGAGCGGCCCGGAACGTCGACGGCCAGGTGATCATGTACGCCGACACCATCACCGACTCGATGCAGCGGGCGATCTCGCTCACCAACCGCCGCCGCAAGCTCCAGCAGGAGTACAACGCCGAGCACGGCATCGACCCGCAGACCATCCGCAAGGCCGTCACCGACATCCTCGCCTACCTGCGCCCGGCCGAGACCGCCCCCGTGCCGGGCAAGGACCAGCGCAGCACCCGTCGCGACAAGACCCGCACCGACCTCCACGAGCTCCCGGCCGACGAGCTGGGCCGCCTGGTCATGACGCTCGAGGAGGAGATGAAGGAGGCGGCCGCCGACCTCCGCTTCGAGTACGCGGCCCGTCTGAGGGACGAGATCAAGGAGCTCAAGCGCGAGCTCCGCGAGGTCGGCTAGCCGGTCGATCACCTCGCTGCGGGCGGTGGCCTGCGCCGGCGTCCGCGTCGGGCGCTCGCGACGGTCCGTTCGACCGTGATCGCCGCCAGCCAAGATGGTCCGGTGACGACCACGAGCGCGCCCGCTGCCACCTCGCGCCGTCTGCCCCGATGGTCGGTCGTGGTGCTCGCCGGGCTCGCCCTCCTCCTGGCCTACGTCGCCCTCTCGTTCGTCAACGACGACCGCGGCACCCTCAGCACCGACGTCGGAGGGAAGACGGCCACGCTCCGGGTGATGGAGGCGACGGGCAGCTGGACGCCACAGGTCGGCTACTGGGCGACGCAGTGGGACCCGACGGCCGCCGACCACGGCCTCTACTACACGACCGTCATCGACGGTCACGCCGTCAACGTGACGTCGTTGCCCGTGATGGTGCTGGCCGAGCCGTTCTTCCGGGTCGCCGGCTACCGGGGCGCGCTGATCTGGTCGATGGTCGGGGCGGTCGCCTGCGCGTTCGCGGCGCGCGCCCTCGCCGCTCGGGCCGGCGCCGACGAGCGGCGCGCCTGGCTGGCCTTCGTCGTCGTCGGCGTGGCGTCGCCGGTGCTGCTCTACGCGCTCGACCTCTGGGAGCACGCTCCCGGTCTGGCGCTCATGGCGTGGGGCGTCGTCGCCGCCGTCGACGCCGCCGCCGGCCGGTCGCGCTGGTTGGGGCTGGCCTCGGGGCTGGCCTTCGGCGCCGCCTTCTCGATGCGCACCGAGGCCGCGGTCTACGGCTTCGTCGCCGTGGGGCTGGCCTGCCTGCTGCTGTGGCGCCGCCGTGGGCTGGTCGCCGCGCTCGTCGTCGGCGTGCTCGGGGCGGTCGGTTTCGTCGCGATGTTCCTCGCCAACTCGGCGCTCGAGGTGGCGTTGCTCGGTGGCTCCCTGCGCGCAGGCCGATCCTCGGGCGCGGCGTCGGGCGGTGGATCGGAGCTGGCGATCCGCGCCAAGGAGGCCGTGGCCACCACCGCCGGGCTGTTCCCGAGCACCGAGCCGGGGATGCTGGCCCTCGGGCTGCTCGCCGTGGCCCTGCTGGCGCTCGCGGTCTGGCGGGCCAGCGGCACCGGCGACCGGGCCATCGCCCGGATCGCGTTCGGGGGCGCGGTCGCGCTCTTCCTCCTGCGGGCGGTCGACGGGCTCGGCTTCGTGCCCGGCCTGGTGGCCACCGCACCGTTCGCCGTCGTGGGCGCGCTGCTGGTGTGGCGGGCCGGCGTCGAGCGGGCCGGCCGCGACGCCGTGGTCATGGCGCTGGTGGCTCTGCCCCTCGTGTGGATCTTCCAGTACAGCGGGGGAGCGGTGCCGCAGTGGGGTGGCCGCTACGTCCTGACCTCGATGCTCGTGCTCACCGCCGTGGGCGTCGGGGTGTCCGGCCTGATCGACAAGTGGCTGCAGGTCGGGCTCGTCGCGCTCAGCGCCGCGGTGGCGGTGTTCGGGCTGGCGTGGATGTCGCACCGCACCCACGAGATCGGCCGCGCCGCCACGACGGTCGCGGCCATCGACGTGCCGGTCGTGTCGGCCCAGGACTTCTGGCTCCGCGAGCTGGGCGCGGTCTACGACGCGGACACCCCGTGGCTCAGCGTGGCCGGGCAGTCCCGGGTGCCCGACGCGGCGGCGATCGTCGCCCAGTCCGGCTCTCCGGCGTTCGACCTGCTCTGGATCCCGTCCGAGCCCGACCAGGCGCCGCCCGAGGTGCCCGGCTGGTACAGCGGGGGCGAGGATCGCACCGAGACCTGGCTCGGCGTCGACTTCCGCCTGACCCGCTACCTGCAGCAGAAGGACGGCTGAGCCTTCGAACGTCCGTTCGTGAGGTTGGGGGCACCGATATGCTGTGCCGGTGGATCAGCTCGTCATCCGTGGTGCCCGTGAGCACAACCTGCGCAACATCTCCATCGAGCTCCCTCGCGACAAGCTGATCGTCTTCACCGGGCTGTCCGGGTCGGGCAAGTCGTCGCTCGCGTTCGACACCATCTACGCCGAGG
>CAMFLJ010000040.1 GCA_945957335.1 uncultured Actinomycetes bacterium
GGGCGGGGCCGACTCGGGCAGCTGGAAGGCGATCCCGGGCGTGGCCACCAACCGCGACGAGGTCCTGGCCGGTGCCGGCAGCCGCTACACCTACTCGGCCAACACGCTCGCCCTCGACGAGGCCAAGGAGAAGGGCCTCTCGAAGCTGGCGCTGGTCGGGATGAGCTGCCAGTCGTCGGTGCCGCCGGTGATGTGGTCGCGCAAGATCGGCAAGATCTCCAAGCCGATCGTGTTCAACATCGGCCTGCTGTGCTCGAAGACCTTCGACGACGCCATCTTCGAGGAGCTGTTCGAGGCCAAGTACCGCCTGCCCAAGTCCGAGATCGTGAAGATGAACATCAAGGGCGTCTTCCAGATCTGGATGCGCGACGGCAGCTACCACGAGGTGAACCTCAAGGAGTGCCACGCCTGGACCCGCGAGGGCTGCACCCACTGCCCCGACTTCGCGGCCGAGCACGCCGACATCTCCACCGGCGGCATCGGCAAGGACAACGACTGGACGCTCACGATCGTCCGCACCGACCTCGGGCGCTAGATCATCCCGCGGATGATCGCCGACGGGTCGATCGTCGCCCGGCCGGGCGACGAGGACCCGGGTGCGATCGCGCTGATGCGCAAGCTGGCCGAGAAGAGCCGCTCGCGCTGGCCCCAGTGGGCCGAGCCGGTGGTGCGGCTGGGCCTTCCGGAGAAGAAGAAGCCCGCCGCAGCCGCCAAGGGCTGAGCCGGCTCCGGTGGTCTAGGCCGCCGGGATGCGGCGGGGCTGGACCACCACGGTGGGCTCGGTGCCCGTGAGGTCGATCACGGTGGAGCCGCGCCAGAACAGGTCGGCTTCCTTGCCCGGGTAGTGGGGGCCGACGCCACCGTCGGCGCGGCACTCGAGGAAGCCGGACTCGTCGACCCACACGAGGTCACGATCGGCTGCAGCCGGCGACACCGGCTGCCCGCAGAACACGCACACGTCCATCAGCACCTCCCGATGGGGTTCTCCCGCCCGGGCGCGACGGTACCGAGTGGCGCATGGCACAGCGCGGATGGGGACCTCGACGGCGCGGAGCTCGGTGTGCGGCGCCCGGCCCGGGGACCGGCGACCCGGGACCGGCGGGATCAGGCGCCGGTGGTGGTGGTGGTCGACCCGTCGGTGGCGACGGTGGTCGACGTGGTGCTGCTGGTGCTCGAGCCGCTGCTCTTGCCGCCGGACTGCTGGCAGGCGTTGATGCCGTCCTTGTAGCTCTGGTCCAGGTTGTCCCAGGCCTTCTGCGGATCGGTCTTCAGCTGGGCGTTGAGGTCGGTGAAGTTCTGGCCGTCGATGTTGTTGGCCTTGGCCACCGAGGCGTTGATCGGCATGCCGCCGTCGGTGCCGTTGCCGTCCGCCTGGGGGCCCGAGAACAGGTCGTACATGCACTGGCACGTGCTCTGGTCGGGGGCCTGGACGTCGGCCTTCACCGTGTTGCTGGTGATGGCCAGCGTGTTGTCGGTGTTGTCGAAGTAGAAGTTGGTGCAGCTCTCGAGGAAGTTCTGCTGGGTCAGGGTGCCGTAGCTGTCCGGCGTGTTGTTCTGCGCGCAGGCGCCGAGCCCGAGGCCCAAGGCCAGGGCCACCACGGCCATCCCCGCACCGACACGACGTCGCTTCATCCCTCGGAACCCGTTCCTTCGTCGACTGACGCCGGCCCCCGAGTGGGGGCACGACCGCCGGACACCGTAGCCGGGTCCCTTCACCGCCCCGACATCGGGGGCAGGCCGGCGAGCTCGCGGGCCCGTGCGAACACGCCGTCGAGCATGGGCTCGGTGAGGGTGCCGGTGAAGGTGTTCTGCTGGCTCACGTGGTAGCAGCCGAGCAGGTGGAGACCGGGCCGGCCAGTGGTGGGGTCGGGCGCCACCGGCACCTCCACGCCGTGGGCGAAGCGGGGCCGGGGCCGGAGGCCGAGGTGGTCGCACACGGCGTCGAAGCCGAACCTGCCGAGGGCCACCACCACCCGGGCGTCGGCGAGCAGCGACAGCTCGGCGGCGAGGAAGGGGGCGCAGGTGCGGCGCTCGTCGGGCGTCGGCTTGTTGGCCGGCGGGGCGCACTTCACCGGGGAGGTGACCCAGGCGCCGCGCAGCTCGAGGCCGTCGTCGCGCCCGGTGCTCTCGGCCTGGTTGGCGAGGCCCGCCCGCCACAGCGCCCGGTAGAGCCACTCGCCGGAGCGGTCGCCGGTGAACATGCGCCCGGTGCGGTTGGCGCCGTGGGCCGCCGGGGCCAGGCCGACGACCACGACCCGCGCCCCGGCATCGCCGAAGCCGGGCACGCCCCGACCCCAGTACTCCTCGTCGGCGTAGGCCGCCCTCCTGGTGGCGGCGACCTCCTCGCGCCACTCGACCAACCGTGGGCAGGCCCGGCACGTCGCCACCTCGTCGGCCACCACCGCCAGCCGCTGCGCACGATCCCCGGTCACGGCCGGGGACTCTAGGAGCGCCACGACGCATCGCCAGGGGTCCGCCGGCCCGCCACGGTCGGCAACCGGTCCCTGCGGTGGGCGCGACAGGCCGCGGACGGCCAAGCGGTCGGTAGGGTGAGGCCGCTCATGGCCAGGAAGCCCACTCCCCCGCGTCCGACGCTCGTCCTCCTCGTGCGCCACGGACAGACACCGACCACCGGCTCGACCCTCCCTGGGCGGGCGCGCGGCCTGCACCTCGCCGACACCGGGCGGGCCCAGGCCCAGGCCGCGGCCGACCGCATCGCCGCCCTCAAGGACGTCGCCGCCGTCTACGCCTCGCCGCTCGAGCGCACCCGCGAGACCGCCAAGCCGATCGCCGAGGCACGGGGCCTCAAGGTGCAGATCGAGCGCGGCCTGCTCGAGTGCGACTTCGGCGCGTGGACCGGCTCCAAGCTCCGCGACCTCATGAAGCTGCCGGAGTGGCAGACCGTCCAGCGCTACCCCAGCGGCTTCCGCTTCCCCGACGGCGAGTCGTTCGCCGAGATGCAGACGCGCATGGTCGGCACCATCGACACGCTGGTGGCCCGCCACCCCGGCGAGACCATCGTCGCCGTGTCGCACGCCGACCCGATCAAGGCGGCGCTGGCCCAGGCCCTCGGCACCCACCTCGACCTCTTCCAGCGGATCATCGTGTCACCCTGCTCGATCTCCGCCGTCCTCTACGGCCCCACCGGCCCGGCCGTGCTCGCCGCCAACTCCACCGGCGACGACCTCACCCGCCTGGGCCTGTCGTGAGCGAGTCCTTCGAGTTCGTCGAGCCCGACGTCGTCGTGCCGGGCGCGGTCGGCGAGCCCGGCCGCCGCACCTTCTTCCTCCAGGCCCGCCAGGGCGCGGTCACCGCCTCGTTCAAGGTCGAGAAGCAGCAGGTCGCCGCCCTCTGCGAGTACCTCGGCGGCATCCTCGCCGACCTGCCCCCCATCGGTGGCCCCGACCTCGCCCCGCCGGTGCCGGCGCTCGAGCCCGACTCGCTGACGTGGGTGGTGGGCCGCCTCGCCGTCGCCTACGAGGAGGCCGACGACCGCATCGTGGTGGTGGCCGAGGAGTTCCTGGAGATCGCCGACGACGACCTCGAGGCGCTCGACCTCGACGACCCCGCCACCCTCCTGGCCGCCGGCTACGACCCGTCGACCGCCCGCTTCAGCCTCACCCGGGCCCAGGTCGCCGCCTTCATCGCCGTGGGCGAGGACCTCGTCCGCTCCGGTCGCCCGCCCTGCCGCCTCTGCGGCCAGCCGATCGACCCCGAGGGTCACGCGTGCCCGAGGCTGAACTGACCGCCGACGTGCTCCGCCGGGGCGAGGTCGAGATCGTCGGCCGGATGCCCTGGAGCTCGAACGCCACCTTCCTCGTCGAGGCCTGCCTCGACGGCGAGACCGCCCGCGGCATCTACAAGCCCCACGCCGGCGAGCGCCCGCTGTGGGACTTCCCCGACGGCCTCTACCGGCGTGAGGTCGCGGCCTACGAGCTGAGCGCGGCGTTGGGCTGGGAGGTCGTGCCCCTCACCATCGTCCGCGACGACCTGCCCCACGGTGTCGGCTCGCTGCAGCGCTTCGTCGACGCCGACTTCGAGCAGCACTACTTCACGCTGCTCGACGACGAGTCGACCCACGACCAGCTCCGCCGCATGGCCGTGTTCGACATCGTCTCCAACAACACCGACCGCAAGGGCGGCCACTGCCTGCTCGACGCCGACGGCCACATCTGGGGCATCGACAACGGGCTGTCGTTCCACGCCGAGTTCAAGCTGCGCACCGTCATCTGGGACTTCGCCGGCGACCCCGTCGACGCCGACCTGCTCGCCGACCTCGAGGCGCTGCTCGACACCGGCCTGCCCGACTCCGTCGGGTCGCTGATCGGCACCTTCGAGCGCGACGCGGTGCTCACCCGGGCGCGGGCCGTGGTCCGAGAGGGATCGCTCCCCCACGACCCGACCGGGCGCCGCTACCCCTGGCCGCTCGTCTAGCCGGGCCGGCCGATCGGGTCAGTCCCGATCGCCCCCGCCGTCCTCGCCGCCGGGCACCGTGGTGAGCGTCGCAGGGTTCACGCCGTTGGTGCCACCCGGGTCCTCCCAGACGGCCTTGGCGCCGCTGTGGCCCACCTGGACGATGCGCGCCCCGCCCAGGAGCGACAACACGACCGCCACGACGCCAGCGGCGATGGCGACACCGCGCAGGCGGGGGTCCTCGGGCTGGCCGGCCGCGACCTGGCGACGCCTGACCTCGTCGATGCCCATGATGGCGGCGGCGCCGACGAACACGGCCGCCCCGAACAGCGCGGCACCGTCGCCCTCCTCGGCATGGTCCGCCACGGCCGCGGTGTGCGGGACGTTCTCCTTGAGCGACTCACCGCTCTTGCTCGCCAGGTAGCACGAGATCGTCCCCACGATCGCCAGGCCGACGACGACCCAACCGATCTTCCGGCGGGCGGCGGGCCAGAAGGCGATGGCGATCGTCCCGATGGCGGCGAGAGGCACCAGCACGACCGCCGCGTGGACGATCAGCGGGTGGGCCGGGAGGCCGAAGAGCGAGTCGAGCAGGGCGAAGGAGGGGGCTGCGGTCATGGGGGTGAGTCTCTCCGCCTGAGGGCCTCCTGTGAATGCCCTTAACGACAATTTGGTGCAGCGGGGGACCTTCGGCCCCTGCTACGTGAGAGCCGGGTGAGAGGGGGGTGAGGTGCGGGTGAGGAGCGGTGCCGACCGTCACGCCGGACGCGACGAGGCCCCGGCCGGAGCCGGGGCCTCGATCAGGTCTGCTGTGGTGCGCGGCCCCCGGGTCGAGGGCGGCAGGAGCGCCGGCTCAGCGGGCCTTGAGGGCCTCGATGAGCTGGGGCAGCACCTTGTGCACGTCGCCCACGATGCCGAGGTCGGAGATCGAGAAGATCGGGGCCTCGGCGTCCTTGTTGATGGCGATGATGTTCTTCGAGCCCTTCATGCCCACCATGTGCTGGGTGGCGCCCGAGATGCCGGCGGCGATGTAGACGGTCGGCTTCACGACCTTGCCGGTCTGGCCGACCTGGTAGCTGTAGGGCACCCAGCCGGCGTCGACGATGGCGCGGGAGGCGCCGGGGGCGCCCTTGAGGAGCTTGGCCAGGTCCTCGACCATCGCGTACTTGTCGGACTCGCCGAGGCCACGGCCACCGGCGACGACGATGGCGGCATCGTCGAGCGACGGGCCCTCGCGCTCCTCGACGTGGCGGTTGGTGACGACGGCGCCACCGCTCTTGCCCGCGTCGGGGACGGCGATGGTCTCGACCGCAGCCGCACCGCCGCCCGCCGGCTCGGCGGCGAACGACTTCGGGCGGATCAGGACGATGTGGGGGCCACCGGCGGTGAAGGTGGTCTTCACGTTGGTGGTGCCACCGAAGACCGGCTCGGTGGTGACGAGGCTGTCGCCGTCGACCTCGAGGTCGACGTTGTTGGTGAGCACGGTGCGGTCGAGCTTGACCGACAAGCGCCCGGCGACGTCGCGACCGGTGTAGCTGGTGGCGGCGAGGATGGCGTCGGGGGCGTCGCCGCCCTCGACCGCGGCGGCGATGGCGCCGGCCACGGGGACACCCGGCAGCGCACCGCCGAGGTCGCCGGTGGTGAGCACCTTGGTGGCGCCGTACTCGCCGAGCTGGCCGGCGACGGCGTCGGCGTCGCCGCCGGCGTAGACGGCCTCGACCGTGCCGGCGAGCTCGCGGGCCTTGGTGAGGAGTTCGAGCGTGGTGGTGGTGACCTTGCCGTCAGAGGCCTCGGCCAGCACCCAGATCTTGGAGAGAGCCATGTTCCAGTGCCTCCTAGAGGACCTTGAGGTTGTCGAGATAGGCGACGATCTTCTCGAAGGCGGCGCCGTCGTCCTCGATGACCTCACCGGCCTCGCGAGCGGGAGCTTCTTCGATGGCGACGATCTGCTGGCCGGCACCGGCCCAGCCGACGGCCGAGGCGTCGAGGCCGAGGTCGGCGACGGTCAGCGTGTCGACCGGCTTCGACTTGGCGGCCATGATCCCCTTGAAGGAGGGGTAGCGGGGCTCGACCACGCCGGCGGTCACGGAGACCACGGCGGGGAGCGGGCACTCGACCTCGTCGAAGCCAGCGTCGGTCTGACGCTGCACCTTGACGGTGGAGCCGTCGATCTCGATCTGCTTGGCGAAGGTCACCGACGGCAGGTCGAGGAGGCCGGCGATCTGCTCGGGCACGGTGCCCGTGTAGCCGTCGCTCGACTCGGTGGCGGTGAGGATCAGGTCGGCGGCCTCGACGCGCTCGATGGCCTTGGCGAGGACCTTGGCGGTGCCCAGGGCGTCGCTGCCGGCGAGCGCCTCGTCGGAGACGAGGATGGCCTTGGCGGCACCCATGGCCAGCGCGGTGCGCAGGCCGGAGACCTCGCCGTTGGGGGCCATCGAGACGAGGGTGACCTCGCCGCCGCCGGCCGCCGTGACGAGCTGCAGGGCCATCTCGACGCCGTACGAGTCGGACTCGTCGAGGATGAGCTTGCCGTCCCGCTTCAGGGTCTTGGTGTTGGGATCCAGCGCACCCGGGTCGGCCGGGTCCGGGATCTGCTTGACGCACACGACGACGTTCATGGCGGACAGTCTGTGCTCAGAAGGGGCCCTCGGCCAAATCACCCGGCGAGGTCGCGGCCGACGAGTCCTCCCTGCGCAGGCGGCAAGTGACCATCCGGTAACCGGACCGGCCCCTGGTAGGTTCGCCGCTCACTGTGAGGCTGCTCCTCGTCGTCAACCCCTCCGCCTCCTCGGTCACCGCCCGGGGGCGGGTCGTGATCACCAAGGCCCTGTCGGCCGACCACGACGTCAGCGTGGCCGAGACCACCCGTCGGGGGCACGCCACCCGCCTGGCCCAGGCGGCGGCCGCCGACGGCGTCGACGTGGTCGTGGTGCTCGGCGGCGACGGCACGCTCAACGAGGCCGCCAACGGCCTGGCCGGCACCACCACGGCCCTCGCCGCCCTCCCCGGCGGCTCGACCAACGTCTTCGCCCGCACCCTCGGCCTCCCCGACGACCCCATCGAGGCCACCGGCGTCCTGCTCGACGCGCTCGCCGTCGACTCGATCCGCCGGGTCGGGCTGGGCTCGGTGAACGGCCGCTACTTCCTCTTCCACGTCGGCATCGGCTTCGACGCCGCGGTGGTGCGCGAGGTCGAACGCCGCGGCTCCTGGAAGCGTTGGGCCAGCCACGTGCTGTTCGGCTGGGCCGCCTTCGACACCTGGCTCCGCAAGTACGACCGCCACCGCCCGCACTTCGCGGTGCGCACGCCCGGCACCGCCACCGTCGACGACGGCCTGTTCACGGTGTGCCTCAACACCGACCCCTACACCTACGTCGGCACTCGGCCCTTCACGCTGGCGCCCGAGGCCACCCTCGACCGACCCCTCGTGCTCGTCACGCTTCGCACCCTCGACGCCGTGCCGCTGGTGAGCGTGGTCGGCTCGGCGCTGCGCTCGGGCGCCCACCTGCGCCGCAGCCGCCACGTGGCGTTCCGCACCGACGTGACCGAGGCCGAGATCGAGGGCTACGGCCCCGTGCCCCACCAGGTCGACGGCGACTACCTCGGCGACGTCGAGCACCTGGTGCTGCGCCACGAGCCCGACGCGCTCAGCCTGGTCATCCCCCGCTGAGGGCGCCCCCGGGGTCGAGCACCGCCCGGGCCACGTCGGGGACGTTGGTGATCACACCGTCGACGCCGAAGGCGGCGAGCTCGGCGATGCGCTCGGGGCCGTCGACGGTCCACACGTTCACCGCCACGCCGGCCTCGTGGGCACGCCGCACGTAGGCCTCGTCGACGGCCGGGTCCCAGGGGTTGACCGCGGGGTGGCCCTCGGCCACGGCCCGGTCGAGGGCGGCGTCGGTGAGCTTCGGGTCGAAGAGCAGCAGGCCCGTGGGCAGCTCGGGCGCGAGCTCGCGGGCCATGGCCACGAGGTCCCAGTCGAACGAGGTGACCAGCCACCGGTGGGTCTCGCCCCGCCGCCGCAGCTCGGCCACGACCGACGCGACCATCGGGGCGTGGGTGGCCGCCGGGCAGTCGGCCTTGATCTCGACGTTCACGCCGAGGGGCCCGCAGGCGTCCAGGGCGGCGTCGAGCAGGGGCACCCAGGCGGGCAGGTCGGCGGCGGCCACCTCGGCGATGGTGCGGCCGTCGGGCAGGTCGGCGTCGTGGTGCACGGCGAGCGCGGCGTCGGCGGTGGGACGGACGTCGAGCTCGACCCACTCCGCGCCCAGCTCGACGGCCGCGGCGAACGCCTCGACGGTGTTGCCGGGCGGGTGGGCGGCGGAGGCACCCCGGTGGGCGACGACGAGCGGCACCCCCTCACGGTACGCCGCCGGTCCGACGTGTCCGATTTCACACACCGGACCGACCACTCTGCGCGCGAGGAAGAGCCTGCGTGTCCCCGCAGGTCGCGGGATCGTTCGCGCCCGGCGTGGTCACATGCCACATCAGGGAACTTTCAGGGAACAGACCCTTGCCTCGGCCTTGCCCCGCCGCTACGTTGCCCCCGTCCCAGCCACACGAGGCCGAGTCACACGGCGCGGTGGCATGTGAACAGCTTCACGACCGGAACCGTCCTGGAACCGGACCCGTGAGCCCGATCTGTGGAGGCACCGTGGCCCTCACCACGTCCCGTTCGCTGTCCCTCTCCGCCGCACCGGATGACTGGCGCGCCGTCTCGGCCTGCCGGGACACCGACCCGGACCTCTTCTTCCCGGTGGGCACCACCGGCCCGGCGATCGAGCAGATCGACAACGCCAAGGCCGTCTGCGCCACCTGTGAGGCCAAGGAGCCGTGCCTCGAGTTCGCGCTGACCACGAACCAGGACTCCGGCATCTGGGGCGGCACCTCCGAGGAGGAGCGCCGCCGCCTGCGTCGCCAGTGGCTCGCCGCCCGGCGCCGCGCCAGCTGACGCACCCGAACCGCAGCAGTGCCCACGGCCTCCCTCCGGGGAGGCCGTTGCGCGTCCGGGCCCGGGCGTCGGCTCAGGGGTGGACGGGCACCGAGAGACGGACGACCGTGCCCGGGTTGGAGGCTGGCCCGTCGCCCCGGTGGAACTCGATGGTGCCCGCCAGCTCGGTGGTGACGAGCGTGCGCACGATCGACAGGCCGAGCCCGGTGCTGGCGTCGATGGTGAAGCCCTCGGGCGGGCCGACGCCGTCGTCGGAGACGGTCACGTCGAGGCGCTCGCCGTCGTTGGCCAGCTCGACGATCACCGCGGCGCCGTCGTCGGGCCCGTCGGGGTAGGCGTGGTCGACCACGTTCTGGAGCAGCTCGGTGAGCACCACCGCCATCGAGGTGGCCACCGGCGCGGGCAGGATGCCGGCCTCGCCCGACACCGTGAACCGGATCGGGTGCTCGGGCGAGATCAGCCCCTCCTCGACCATGCGCACCAGCGGCCGCACGATCTCGAGGAACGGCACGTCGTCGCCCGCCGCGTGCGAGAGCGTCTCGTGCACCAGGGCGATCGAGCGGATGCGCCGCACCGACTCCTCGACCGCGGCCTTGGCCTCGGGCGACGACAGCCGCCGGCCCTGCAACCGCAGCAGTGACGAGATCGTCTGCAGGTTGTTCTTCACCCGGTGGTGGATCTCGCGGATGGTGGCGTCCTTGGAGAGCAGCAGCCGGTCGCGGCGGCGCAGCTCGGAGATGTCGCGCAGCAGCACGAGCGCACCGGTGACCGAGCCGTGCTCGAGCAGCGGGATGAAGCGCATGAGCACGGTGATCTCGGGGCCCCGCTCGACCTCCTCGGTGGCCGGCCGGCACTGCGTGTAGGCGGTGCGCATGGCGGTCTCGGGCAGGCCCAGCTCGCCGGGGCGCATGCCCTCGGAGTTGGCGTGCACCCCGATGCGGTGCAGGGCCGAGACGCCGTTGGGTGAGGTGTAGGCCACCCGCATAGAGGCGTCGAGGAGGATGACACCGTCACCGACGCGGGGCGCCTCCTCGCTCGGGCCCATCTCGCCGGCGAACGGGAACTCCCCCGACGCGATCATGCGGGCGAAGCGGTTGAACACCTCGACGTAGGTGCGCTCGAGCTCGCCCGGCTGGCGACCGACGAGCGGCGCCGACTCCTTGGTGAGCACGCCCACCGTGCGGCCCTGGTGGGTGACGGGGATGCAGAGCTCGCGGACGGGCTCGTGGCGCACGTCGCCGGTGACCTCGCCCTCCATGATCCCGCCCGACGCCAGGCAGCGGGCCACGTAGGGGCGGTCGGACGCCGGGAGGATGCGCCCGACCCAGTCGCTGCGGAACAGGGTCTGGCTGGTGGTCGGCCGGATCTGGCCGAGCACCACCAGCGGCCGGTCCTCGGGCTTGCCGTCGAAGCGGGTGCCCTCGTCGTCGTGCTCGGCCCCGCCGAAGATCATGAGGTCGGCGAAGCAGAGGTCGGCGAGCAGCCCCCACGACGCGACGAGGCGCTGGAGGTGGTCGATCTCCGGCAACGTGAGCCGGGTGTGGTGCCGTGCGAGCTCGGCGAGGCTGGCCATGTCGGTCGGTTCCTTCCTGGGCCCGGCCTACCAGAGTGCCCGACCGAGGGCCACGAGCCCGGTGAGGTCGCTCACGTCGTGGTCGAGGTGCGGGGCCGACACCACGAGCTCGGGATGGCGGGCGAGGGACGCCGCCTTCTCGCGCTCGCGGGTGGCCACGATGCGGTAGTCGTCGTAGCTCTGCCCGATCTCGCGCAGGACGCGGGCCACCTGAGCCGGCTCACCGACGTCGGCGCCGCCGACCCGGGCGAGTTCGGCGGCCACCTCCGGCCCCTCGCGCACCAGGCGGTCGGCGACCTCGGCGGCGGCGTCGTCGGCGAACCACGGCGGCAGCACCTTGTTGAGCACGAGGGCCCCGAGGTGGAGCTCGCGCTCGACGAGCGCCTGCATGAAGAACTCGGCCTCGCGCACCGGGGCGTCCTCGAGCGTCGAGACCACGACGAACGTGGTGCGCCGGTCGGCGATGGTGCGGCTGACGGCCTCGGCCCGCTCGACGAAGCCGTCGTACATCGTCTGGAACAGCACGAAGAACTCGGCGATGTCGGCGAGGAACTGCGAGCCGAGGATGCGGTCGGCGATCGTGTAGAAGGGCTTCGAGGCGGCGTTCACCAGGCGGGAGCGGTACGGGGTGATGAGCCAGCGAAGCAGTCGGCTGGAGAAGAAGTCGGCCATGCGGTCGGGCGCCTCGAGGAAGTCGATGGCGTTCCGGGTGGGCGGGGTGTCGACCACGATCAGGTCGTATCGCCCCGATCGGTGGATCTCGTGCAGGCGCTCCATGGCGATGTAGTCGTGGCTCTGCACGAACTTCGACGTGATGTTGCGGTAGAGCGGGTTGGCGAGGATGGCGTCGCGGGTCTCCGGATCGGGGGCGTGGGCCTTCACCAGGTCGTCCCACGACTGCTTGGTGTCGAGCATGGCGGCCCAGAGCTCGCCCTTGGGCTCGACGCCGGCCGCCGCGAAGAGCTCCGGCGGCACCTGGGTCTCGACGTTGCCGAAGCGCTCGAGGCCGAGGGCGGTGGCCAGCCGGCGGGCGGGGTCGACGGTGAGCACCAGCACCTTGCCGCCGAGCTGCGACGCGGCCATCGCCCCGACCGCGGCGGCCGTGGTGGTCTTGCCCACGCCACCGCTGCCGCAGGTGATGACGATCTCGCGCGAGGCGCAGAGCTGCTCGAGGCCGGCGGTGCTCACGTCCGGGCGCCCATCAGTAGCCCAGCTCGGCACCGACGGCGTCGGCCAGGGTGCGGGTGGTGCGCATGCCGTGGGCGCGCGTGAACAGGTACGGCACGTAGAAGAGCGGGAGGTCGCGGGGCAGCTCGGTGCGCAGGCGCGTGATGTGCTCCGCGCGCGAGCGGCGCAGGCGCACGGCGAGGTCGGCGCCGTCGAGCACCGGGTCGACCGGGCCCGCCACCACCGACGCCAGCTGCGAGCGGTGGGGCTGCTCGCACAGGCGGTCGAAGACCTCCTGCTCGCCGCGGCCGAACAGCTCGGGCAGCACCTTGTTGACCATCACCGCGGCGAGGGGCACGCGGGTCTCGACCTCAAGGCGGTCGACGAGCTCGAGGGTCTCGGTGACGGGCATCTCCTCGGGCGTGGCCACGACCACCGTGCCCGTGACGACGGGGTCGGAGAGGAGGTCGATCATCCAGCGCGTCTGGTCGCGGATGCGCCCGACCTGCACGAGCTCGTTGATGGCCTCCGGCGCCGCGAGCTGGCCGACCACGTGCCCGGTGGCCGAGGCGTCGACGACCACGAGGTCGTAGTGCCGCTCGCGGACCTCCCACGCGATCTTGCCGACGGTGAGGATCTCCTTCACCCCCGGCGCCGCGGTGGCGACGAAGTCGAGGCTCTTGGCGAGCGGCCCGATGCGAGCCAGCAGCGGGATGCGCAGCTGGAGCTTCAGGTACTCCCGCAGCGACTCCTCGGTGTCCATCGACATGGCGAAGAGCCCGGGCGCCACCTCACGGGGCTCGAAGGTGGTGGGGCGCGTCTCGAGGACGTCGGCCAGGCTGCCCTTGGCGTCGATCTCGACGAGCAGCGTGCGCTGCCCCCGGCCGGCGGCGAGCAGGCCGAGGGCGGCGGCGACGCTGGTCTTGCCGACCCCGCCCTTGCCGGTGACGAAGAGCAGCCGCCGCTCGAGCAGTTCGAGGTCGCGGCCCATGGGGTCGGGTGGAGCGGTGGTGGCGTCCGGCGTCAGCCGGCGCCGAACCCGATGCGGCGCTCGCTGTCGGGGCTGCCGAGCTCGACGTAGGCGATCTTCGCCGACGGCACCGCGATCTCACGGCCGTGGCGGTCGGTGAGCCAGAGGGTGTTGTCGTCGTCGGCGAGCGCCTTGTCGATGGCGGCGCGGATCGAGTCGCGGTCGGCATCGCCGGGCAGCTCGACGTCGATCTCCTTGACGGTGTGGATCACACCGATGCGAACGTCCACGCAGGCCTCCTGAGGCTGGGTCGGGGCGGCCGCGCGGGGCCGCGTGGCCGTCATGCTACGTGCGGCCGCGGCGGGTGCGGTCAGCCGAGCAGCTTGAGGCCGGGGTTGTAGCGCCGGGTGGGCGCCAGCTCGAGGTCGATCGTCTGGGCGATGGCGGCGATCGCCTGCGAGGCCTCGCTCTCCGGGTCGACGGCCATGATCGGCCGGCCGGCGTCGGAGCCCTCGCGCATCGGGATCATCAGCGGCACCTGGCCGACGAGGGGCACCTCGAGGCGCTCCGCCAGCTCGGCGCCGCCGCCGGAGCCGAAGATCTCGTAGCGCTTCCCGTCGTCACCGGTGAACCAGGCCATGTTCTCGATCACGCCCTTGACCTCGAGGTTGACCTTCTGGCCCATGTAGGCGGCGCGCTGGGCCACCCGCTGGGCGGCCGGCTGGGGCGTGGTGACCACGTAGAGCTCGGCGCGGGGCAGGAACTGGGCCAGCGACAGGGCGATGTCGCCGGTGCCGGGGGGCAGGTCGACGAGCAGGAAGTCGGGGTCGTCCCAGAAGACGTCGGTGAGGAACTGCTCGAGCGCCTTGTGGAGCATCGGGCCGCGCCAGATGACCGGCTGCTCCTCCTCGACGAAGAAGCCCATCGAGATGCAGCGCACGCCGTAGGACTCCGGCGGCACGAGCATCTGGTCGATGACGACGGGCGCGTGCTCGACGCCGAGCATGCGCGGGATCGAGAAGCCCCACACGTCGGCGTCGACGACGGCCACCTTGTGGCCCCGCTGGGCGAGGGCGACCGACAGGTTGGCGGTGAGCGACGACTTGCCCACGCCGCCCTTGCCCGAGGCGATGAGCAGCACGCGGGTGGTGCTGGACGGGTCGGCGAAGGGGATCTCGCGGCCCTCGGCGTGGCCGTGGCCCTGGTGGGTGCCGGCGGTGCTGGCCGGGTCGCCGTGGAGCATCTCGCGCACCGCGGCGCGCTCGTCGTCGGTCATCACGGTGAAGTCGAGGTCGACGCGGTCGATGCCGTCGAGGGCCACGACGGCGCCGGCGACCCGGTTCTGGATCTCGGCGCGCAGCGGGCAGCCGGCGACGGTGAGGGCGATGCGCACGGCCGCCACTCCCCCGTCGATGGCCACGCCCTTGACCATCCCGAGGTCGACGATGCTGCGGTGCAGCTCGGGGTCCTCGACGGGGCGGAGCGCCTCGACGACGTCGGCTTCGGTGACGGCCATGGTGGTGGGGCCTTTCGAGGGGGCGAGGGTGAGAGGGGTTCGAGGGGCACGCAGGGCCGGGCGCTCGGGGCCCGTCGGGGTATTTCTCCTACGGCGGTAGGTAGAATACCGGCGTGGATCGGGGCACCCTCAGCCCGACCGAGTTCTCCTCGGTCGTGACAGCCATCACGTCGGCCTTCGGGGACCCCACGCGGCGCGAGATCTACCTCTTCGCCCGCCAGGCCGACGAGGGCGTCACCGCCACCGAGGTCGCCAAGCAGTTCGACCTGCACCCCAACGTCGCCCGCCACCACCTCGACAAGCTGAGCGCCGGCGGCTACCTCGACGTGGGCGTCGCCCGCGGCGGCAGCGGCGCCGGCCGGCCCTCGAAGCGCTACACCGCCACGGCCAAGGGCGACCAGCTCGACCTGCCCGTGCGCCACGACGACGTGCTCGTCACGCTGCTCGGCCGGGCCCTCGACATGATCCCCCGCGACCAGGCCGAGGCCATGGCCGAGGAGGTCGGCATCGAGTACGGGCGGATCATGGCCCAGAGCATGGGCGACACCACCGACCACCAGCGCTCGTTCCGCTCGGCCCTCCACACCGTGGCCGACGCGCTCACGGCCCACGGCTTCGCCGCCCACGCCGAGAAGAAGAACAACGAGCTGCGCATCGTCTCCGAGCACTGCCCGTTCGGCGACGCGGTCCTGGCCAACCCGGTGATCTGCGCGGTCGACCGCGGGATGATGAAGGGGATGATGGTCGAGCTCTACGGCGGCGACGCCACGGTGGCCGTCGAGTCGTCGCTCCCGATGGGCGACGACGTCTGCGTCACCGCGCTCGAGGCCTGAGCCCCCGCTCCCCTCGTCCACCGCCGATGGCCCGCCACTACCTCGACCACGCCTCCACCTCGCCGCTGCGACCCGAGGTCGTCGAGGCCGTGGCCGCGTGGCTCGCCCTGGCGGGCACCGGTGGGGCCGGCGACCCGGGCCGCATCCACACCGAGGGCATGACCGCCCGCGTCGCGCTCGAGCAGGCCCGCGAGCAGGTCGCCACCCTGCTCGGCGCCCGTGGCCGCGAGGTCGTGTTCACCAGCGGCGCCACCGAGGCCATCACCGCCGCCACCTGGGGCGCGGTGCGCCGGGCGGTCGACGCCGGCGCCGAGCCCCACGTGGTGCTGGCGGCCGTCGAGCACTCCGCCGTGCGCCAGTCGTCGGCCACCTTCGCCGAGGCGTTCGGCGGCTCGGTCACCGTCGTCGGCGTCGACGGCGTGGGGCGGGTCGACCCCGACGAGCTCATGGCCGCGGTGCGGCCCGACACGGCGCTGGTCCACCTTCAGTGGGGCAACCACGAGGTCGGCACCGTGCAGCCGGTGGCCCAGGTCGTGGCCGCCTGCCGCGAGCGCGGCGTGCTCGTGCACGTCGACCTGGCCCAGGCCGCCGGCCGCGTGCCCGTCGACCTCGGGGCCCTGGGCGCCGACCTGGCGTCGGTGAGCGGCCACAAGCTCGGAGGCCCAGCCGGCACCGGCGTGCTGTTCGTGCGGCGGGGCCTGCGCCTACAACCGCTGCTGCTCGGCGGCGACCAGGAGCGCGCCCGGCGCGCCGGCATGGAGGACGTGCCCGCGCTCGTCGGGCTCGGGGCCGCGGCCGCGGCACTGGCCGAGGGCGCGCTGGCGGTCGAGGAGGCCACCGCGAGGGCGCAGACCACCGCCCTCGTCGAGGGGCTCACCGCCGTCGAGGGCGTGCACCTCCTCGGCGACGCGGCGCCCGAGGGCCGGCTGCCCCACCTCGTGTGCCTGGCCGTCGACGGGGTCGAGCCCCAGGGCGTGCTGCTCGGCCTCGACCAGCGCGGCGTGGCCGCCCACTCCGGCAGCGCCTGCGCGTCCGAGGGCCTCGAGCCCTCGCCCGTGCTCGAGGCCATGGGCGTCGACGCCCACCGCTCGCTGCGGCTCTCGGTGGGGTGGAGCACGACCGACGCCGACGTCGAGGCCGCCGTGGCGGCGTTCCCCGACGTCGTCGCCCGCCTGCGTTCGCTGGCCGGCTGAGGCGGGTCATCCCGC
>CAMFLJ010000041.1 GCA_945957335.1 uncultured Actinomycetes bacterium
GGAGTAGGTAGAGAGTGCAAAGGAAACTCTTCGGGCGCAGGACCACAGCGGTCCTCGCTGCGACAGCCCTCGTGGGCGCCGGAATCGGCGTCTTCGGGGCCACGGGGGCCGGCGCTGCCGGCGGACCCACCAGCAACGGGCCCCAGGCCAACACGCAGCAGTCGGACTGCACGTCGAGCAGCAACCTCGGCGGCACCCGCACGCTTCCCTTCGTGACCACCCTCGCCGGTTCGGCGTCGGACACGAACGTGTACCCGACCGGCGCCACCGTCGGCTTCTCGGGCGCGATCGCGGTCACCATCCCCGGACCGGTGGTCGCCCAGACCGCCGCCGGCTCCGCCGCCCAGGGCGCCACGCTCACCCAGATCGGCATCGTCGACGAGGGCGTCTCAGTCGCCGCCAGCAACACCGTCTCGGGTGGCTTCTCCGTCGCCGCCACGGGGGCGCAGCTGCAGACGCCGGACCCGGTGAACGGCAACACGTTCATCATCCCGGTGTCGGGCAACGTCGTGTCGAGCGGCACCAACGGTGGCTTCATCAACTTCAGCCAGGGCACCCTGAAGATCGGGTTCAACCTCACGGTGAACGGCGCGATCAACATCCCCTTCAGCAACTCCAGCTGCGTCACCAACAACCAGAACGGCGTCCTGAACGCCGGTGAGGCCCAGGGTGCGAACCCCGACGGCACGCCCAACGGTGTCGTGGTCGAGTTCGGCCTGCCCTACCCGCCGGCGCCGGCGGCCACCACCGCCCTGGTGGCGACCAACCCGACGGTCACCAACCTGTCCACCACGGTGAGCTCGGCTGCGCCGACCTCGCAGGTGCAGATGGTCATCGCCCCGGCCACGCCTCAGGCGCCCGGCGGCACCCCGTCCCCGATCTCGACCGTGACCATCGCGCCCACCGGCGCCATCGGTGCGGCCTCGATCACGACGGGTGGCCTCGTCACCTACACCCCGCCGAACAACCAGTTCTCCGGGACCGAGGTCTTCACCGTGACCGCCACCGACGCCTCGGGCCAGGTCGGCACCGGCACGCTCACCCTGAGCGTGGTCGCCGGTGACGCCACCAGCGCCGACGTCACCGTGTCGGTGTCGGGCGCCGTGGGTGCCCAGCTGTTCATCCCCGCCTGCGGGGGCAACACCGCCGCCAAGTCGGCTCCCTGCCCGACGATCGTGCTGTCCGCGATCAACCTGAACGGCAAGAAGCAGACCTCGACCGGCAACATCGGCCAGGTCACCGTCGTCGACGCCCGTGGCCTCCCGCTGCCGTGGGCGCTGACCGCCAAGCTGGCCGGCCCGCTGCAGAACCAGCTTCCCCCGTCGGGCTCGCTGGCCACTGATGGCAACAACCGCATCGAGAGCAACCAGCTCACGATGTCGGGCCAGACCTGTGTCGTCGACACCGCCAACAACGGTGGTGGCCTCTACAGCGCCACGACCGCCGGTGCCACCGGCACGCTCAACAACAGCGTGACCGTCTGCCAGGCCGCCATCGGCCAGAGCGGCGGCACCTTCCTGGCCAACGCCGGGCTGTCCCTCAACGTGAACCCCGACATCTACGTCGGTACCTACAAGGGGACGATCAACTTCCTGCTCGCCTAGGCGAACAGGTCCGCACCACGGGTGGGGGACGGCGATCGCCGTCCCCCAACACCCGTTCCACCGAACACCAGAGAGACCATGAACCTGCTGCGAGCCCGCACCCGTCGTCCCCTCCTCGTCACCGCCGTCATGGCGGTGCTGCTCTCCGTCCTGTGCCTGACCACCGGTCCGGCAGGCGCAGCCGACAACGGGAGCTTCGGCATCGAGCCGGCCACCGGGGCGGGTGCTGAGCCGCGCAACTACCTGATCTACAACCTCGATCCGGGCTCCACGATCCAGGATGCGGTCACCCTGTCGAACTACACCGACACGCCGCAGACCTTCCAGCTCTACGCCTCCGACACCGCGCTGACGGAGGACGGCAGCTTCGCCCTCAACAACCCCGACGACGCCAAGAGCGGCGTCGGCGCATGGGTGCTGCTGCCCACCGACTCGATCACCCTGCCGCCGGGCACGCAGGCCCAGGTGCCGTTCAAGCTCGTCGTGCCCAGCGACGCCACCTCGGGCGACCACGCCGGCGGCATCATCGCCCTGAGCACGAGCACCCGCAGCGCCCAGGAGGGCGGCAACGTCGCCATCGACGCCCGCGACGGCGTCGGCGTGCGCCTGTACCTCCGCGTCGCCGGACCGGCGCAGCCGAGCCTCGACGTGTCGAGCGTCTCGCTCAGCACCGACCGCACCATCGGCTCGCTGCTCGGTGCGCCGTCGTCCGGATCGGTCACCTACAAGGTCATCAACACCGGCAACGTGCGCCTCGCCCCGACGGCGGTCGTGACCGTGAAGGGCCCGTTCGGCGTCGGCGAGAAGACCCTCGACCCGATGCCGCTGCCCGAGCTCTTGCCCGGTGCCCGCACGACCATCACCCAGGCCATCGACGGGATGCTCCCGCTCGGGTGGCAGACCGCGAGCGTGAAGGTCACCGCCAACGACCTCGACGGCACACCGGTCACCTCGAGCGGCTCCGACCGGGCGTTCCACGTGCCGTGGGTGCTCCTCCTGGTGCTGGTGCTCGTCGTTGCGTGGCTCCTGCTCCGCCGGGCCCGTCGCCAGGGTCGTCCCGTCCCGCCGGCTGCACCGAACCCGCCCCGGGCCCCCGCCGACGCCCTCGTCTGAGCCATGCGTCGTCTCGCCCTGTTCGCGCCGCTGTTCCTGGCCGCCCTCGTGGCGGTCGGGTCGGCCGCGCTGCCGGCCGGGGCGGCCGGTGAGGCCAAGCTCGACCCGGTGAACGCGCCGGTGAGGCCCGGCGACGTCGTGCCGGTCACGGGCGTCGGCTGGCCGGCCGGGCAGATGGTCTCGGTGTCGGTCTGCGGCAACAACGGTGTGAACGGATCGGCCAGCTGCGCGCTGACCGAGGCGTCCACGTTCCCCATCACCCGCGACGGCACGCTCTCCGGCCGGGTCTACGTGACCACCCCGCCGGCGCCGTGCCCGTGCGTCCTGAAGGTCGTCTCCATGGGAGCGACCGCGCAGAAGCAGACGCCCCTGCAGATCGAGGGCGCGCCGTGGTCCGACGAGGTCGCGGCCACCACCGTGCCGCCGAACGTCGACGAGACCCCTGCGGCGACCTTCACGCCGCCTGCCCCGACCCTCAAGATCGACTCCGTCACCATCGACGACACCTCCGGCCGGGGCACCCTCTTCGGGGCATCGGCCACGAGGTTGCTCCGGCTGACGGTGACCAACACGGGTGAGCTCCCCGTCAAGGACGCTCACATGTCGCTGCGCTACGGCAAGGGCGACAACCCCGACATGGTCGTGGAGACCCCGGACGTCCCGGTCATCGGGGCGGGCGAGACCGTCACCGTCGACGTCCCGTTCGAGCTGGGCGCGCTCGCGTACGGCGACTTCACCATCCAGGGCGACATCGGTGTCGTCGGCAATCGCGTCCCGTTCGAGGGCGAGACCTCCACCTGGCCGTGGGGCCTGCTGATCGTGGCGTTCGTGCTCGTGCAGCTCCTTGTGCTGTGGGTGCTGCGCCGCAACCGGCGCAAGCGTCTCGAGCGCGAGGCCGAGCTCGCCGCCGACCCGCCCGGCACGGATGACGTGCCCGACGGCGCGGTGATCGACATCCCGGCTCTCGAGGAGCCCCAACTCGTCGCCGTGGGCCAGTCCCCGGCGCCGATCGGTGACCCCGCTGGTGACGGGGTGACGGCCACCGATCCCACCATCCCCCCACAGGACATCCAACTTGACGGGCCCGTCACCGCGGCGCCCTGGCACTGAGAGAGGAAGCGACTCACATGAGCAACGTGCGGGGGAGGAACCGTCGAGGATCAGGTGTGCTCGGGCGCACCGCGGCGGGGGTGGGCCTGGTCGTCTCTGTCGTCTGCATGACCGTGGGCGTGTTCACCACGCCTGCGTTCGCCGCCGGCGAGTCGGTCAGCGTGTCGCCCAACACGGGCCTCACCGACGGCCAGGTCGTCAGCGTCACCTTCACGACCACCGCCGCCACCGACGCAGGTGTGTTCCTCGGCATCACCCAGTGCGGCAACGCCACCTCGTCCGGCACCCCGCTGACCGTCGCCACCTCGGCCGACTGCGTGGGTGCGGCCGGGCTCGGGACCTCCCTGCGCACGTGGGGCTCGACCGGAGCCGGTGGCTTCACCGGCCCCGTCGCCGCCGGCACCTACACCTCGTCGCTCACGATGAAGAAGACGGGCCTGGGCACGAACAACGCCCAGTGCATCCCGCTGGCGCAGGCCACGATCCCCTGCCGGGTGAGCGTCGCCACCGCGTCGCTCTCGGGCGCCTACACCGGGCCCAACTACAACTTCGTCGCCACCGCCGACATCGCCTACGTCTCGGCGGGCACGACCACCACGACGGCCCAGGCCACGACGACGACCGCCATCGCCACGACCACCACGACGTCGGTGGGGACCACGACCACCACCTCGGGGGGCACCACCACGACCACGGCGGCGCCGACCACGACCAAGGCGCCGACCACCACGACCACGGCGCCAGCGACGACCACCACCAAGGCGCCGACGACCACCACGACGGCCCCGGTCACGACGAAGACCTTCGACTGCAACACCATCCCGCTGCCGGCGGCCTCGCTGGTGCTCTCGAAGAACCGCTGCCTCAAGGCCGGCGAGGCCGTCACGGCCAGTGCCCCGGCTGGGACCTTCACCGGTGGCGGCAGCGCCTTCGTCGTCCAGTGCAACGGTGACTCCGCGATCCCGACCGACGGCAGCGGCTGCAACATCGGCGGCCTCGGTGTCGGGGTGATCGGCGGTGACGGCTCGATGGCCGCGACCCAGGTCGTCATCAAGACCGGCCAGATCGGCGCCGACGCCAAGTCCGTCTGCCCGCCCACCCAGGCCCAGGCCGATGCCGGGTTCGTGAACTGCGCCATCGGTGCGGCTCCCGGCGGGGACCGCACCAAGGCGGCCTCCGCCCAGTTCACCGTCGAGGGCCAGACCGTCCAGCTCCCGGTCGACCCGAGCGGCAACCCCACCACGCCCACCACCCAGCCGTCCTCCGGCTCGGGTGCCGAGGTGCTCGGTACGACCACCATCGCCCCCGCCACGGTCACGCCGACCGGGACCCTGCCCTTCACCGGGCTCGGCGGCAACACCTGGTTCATCGTCGGCGTGGCGATCGGGCTGCTCGACATCGGAGCCGTCAGCTCCTCCTACGCCCGCCGCCGGATGGTCGGCTAGTTCCCCCGGGATGGCGGACCCGTCCACAGGACGGGCCCGCCATCGTCCCCGGTGGGACGGTTCCCGACACCGTCCCACCGGGCGGGCGGGGGTGTGAGCCCCCGCACCGGACAGTCTCCTGCGGCGGCGCGCCTCGTGCCCGCTGCCGCGGTCGAGAGCCCTCGGCGCTGGTCGGGCCCAGCCCGGCCGGCGCCAGGGCGGCAGATCCAGACGTGACGAGGAGGACCGGGCTGCGGCCCGGTCCTCTCCGCGTCCGTCGTAGGTCAGCGGCGGGTCAGCGGCGGAGTGCCGCCAGGGTCGACTCGACCCGGGTGAGGCCGTCGTGGCCCGAGCGCACCGCTTCGCGCACCACGTCGAGCGCGGTCACCGAGCCGCTGCCACCGGCCACGGTGGCAGTCCGCAGCCACTGGTCGCCCGGCACCGCGGCCACGTCGTCGGCCAGCTCGGTGGCGCCGTCGGTGAGCTGGTCGAGCACCTCGGCCACCGTCTCTCGAACCGGTGACTCCCACTGCCGCTCGGAGGGGTCGACGACCGCGGCGTGCACCACCGGCGTGTCCGACACCTGGATCTGGCGCAGCGCCTCGCGCAGCACCGTCCACGTGCGCACCACGTCGGCGGTGATCTCGACGGCCGACTGCCCGTCGGGCCCGACCTGCTGACCGAGCTCCTCGATGCTCTCGTCGTCGGTGATCGGCTGGAGGGCCGACCGGAACCGCCGCGGGTAGGACCGCAGGGCGGTCACCGCGTCGTTGGGGGAGACGCTGCTCGTGTCGATGGCCACGGGCCGAACCTATCGGTGCGTCGCCGCCGGACGGCGGCTAGTCGTGGGTGACGGCGCCGACGGCGGGGGTGAGGTGCGACGGCGCCACGTCGTAGCCGGCCGGCTCGGTGACGAAGCGACCGGCGCCACCGGTCATCGCCCGCAGGTCGACGGCGTAGCGGTTGAGCTCGCCGACGGGCACCACGGCGTCGATGACGGTCTCGCCGTCGTCGGCGGGGATGGTGCCCTGCACCCGGCCCCGCCGGGTGGAGAGGTCGCCGAGCACCTCGCCCTGCACGTCGCTGGGCACGGTGACGAAGAGGCGGGCGATGGGCTCGAGCGCCACCGGCGACGCGGCCGCCAGCGCCTCGCGCAGCCCGGCCCTCGTGGCCCCCTTGAAGGCCATCTCCGAGGAGTCGACCGGGTGGTGCTTGCCGTCGACGAGGCGCACGCGGATGTCGACCACCGGCAGGCCGAGCGCGCCACCCTCGGCCATGGTCTCGACCACGCCCTTCTCGACCGCGGGGATGAACTGGCGGGGGATCGCGCCGCCGACGACCTCGTCCACGAACTCCAGGCCCTCGCCCCGGCCCCGCGGCTCGACGATCAGCGACACCACCGCGAACTGGCCGTGCCCGCCACTCTGCTTCTTGAGCTTGCCCTCGGCGGTGCCGGTTCCGGTGATGGTCTCGCGGTAGGGGATGCGCACCTCGTCGGTGGCCACGGCCACGCCGAACTTGCGGGTGAGCCGCTCGAGGGCGACCGACAGGTGGAGGTCGCCCTGGCCTCCCAGCTGGGTCTGGTGGACCTCGTCGTCGCGCCGGATCACCAGCGCCGGGTCCTCCTCGACCAGTCGGTGCAAGGCGGTGGCGAGCTTGTCCTCGTCGGCGGCGTCGACGGCCGAGACGGCCACCCAGTGCACCGGCTCGGGCACGGGCATCGGCTCGACCGACACCGGGGTGCCCTTCCGGGCGAGGGTGTCGCCGGCACCGGTGCCGGCGAGCTTGGCGACCGCGGCGATGTCGCCGGCCTGCACCTCGGCCACGTCGAGGTGCTCCTTGCCGCAGAGCGCGAACAGCCCGTGCAGGCGCTCGTCGGTGCCGGTGCGCGGGTTGACGAGGTGGTCGTCGTTGCGCACCGTGCCCGACAGCACCCGGAACAGCGCGACCTGCCCGACGAAGGGGTCGGCGGTGGTGCGGAACACCTGCACGAGCGGCTGGCCCGACGCGTCGGGGCTGACCTCGACGGTGGTGTCGCCGGCCTGCACCTCGACCGGCGGCCGGTCGACGGGGGAGGGGCCGATCTCGCAGATGAAGTCGGCCAGGCGGTCGATGCCGATGCGCTCGGTGGCCGAGCCGCAGACGACGGGGAAGACGGTGGCGTCGTCGACGCCGCGGGCGAGGGTGTGCTCGAGCTCCTCGACCGAGGGGGACTCGCCCCCGAGGTAGCGCTCGAGCTGGTCGTCGTCACCCACGACGATGCCTTCGACGAGGTTGTCGTGGATCTCGTGCTCGCGGTCGAACATGTCGTCGGGCACCGGGCCGCTCGAGCGCTCGCCGCCGTCGTAGAGGTGGGCGGTCTCCGAGAGCAGGTCGGCCACGCCGTGGAACGCACCCTCGCTGCCGATGGGCAGCTCGAGAGGGGCGATGCCGGCGCCGAGCGCGTCGCGCAGCTCGGCCAGGGTGCCGTCGAACGACGAGCGGTCGCGGTCGAGCTTGTTGACGAAGACCATGCGGGGGAGCCCGAGGGCGGCGGCCTCGCGCCACAGCCGGCGGGTGCCGGGCTGCACCCCGTCGACGGCGCTCACCACGAACACGGCCATGTCGGCCACGCGCAGCGCGAGCGAGGCCTCGCCCAGGAAGTCGGGGGAGCCGGGCGTGTCGAGCAGGTTGATCTTGTGGCCGTTCCACTCGAACGGCGCCAGCGCCAGGCCGAGCGACACCCCGCGCCGCTGCTCCTCGGGCTCGAAGTCGCACGTGGTGGTGCCGTCCTCGACGCGCCCGGGTCGGGGGATGGCTCCGGCCTCGACCAACAGGGCCTCGGCGAGCGTGGTCTTGCCCGTCCCGCCGTGCCCCACCAGGGCGACGTTGCGGATGGCTTCCGGTGCGAACGATCGCATGGCGACCTCCCGTCGGGGGTCCAGCCCGTGCCGGGCCTCCGGGGCCGACTGTACGTCCGTCACCGGAGGCGTGCTGCTACCGTGAGCCGGTCACCCGACACGCGCCGTGGCGGGATCCCGACGGTCCGGCGCAGGCTGCACACAGGCGGCCTGCAGGCTGTACCGAACCCGGGGCACCCCCCACGCAAGGAGAAGGCCATGCTCGACGGACGCTGGCGGACGAGCATCGAGAAGGGACTCAAGCCGGTCGGGGTGAAGCTCCGCCGCGCCGGCATCTCGGCCGACGTCCTCACCGGCCTCGGCGTGGTCATGGCCGGCTGCGCGGCGGTCTCGATCGCCACCGGCCACCTCTCGCTCGGCCTGCTGTTCCTCGTGCTCACCGGCCTCCCCGACGCCCTCGACGGCGCGGTGGCCAAGGCCGCCGGCACCGCCGGGCCCCGCGGCTCGTTCTTCGACTCCGTCGCCGACCGCGTCTCCGACACGCTGCTGCTCGGCGGCGTCGCCTGGTACCTCGCCACCACCCAGCCCGGCCTCATGCCGCTGCTGCCGATGGCCGTCCTCGGCGCCTCGCTGATCATCTCCTACGAGCGGGCCAAGGCCGAGTCGCTCGGCTTCAACGCCAAGGGCGGCGTGATGGAGCGGGCCGAGCGCACGATCATGCTCGGGCTCGGGCTCCTCTTCGAGGCCCTCCTGGTGCCGGTGCTCTGGATCATGCTCGCCCTCACCGTGCTCACCATGGTGCAGCGGTTCGTGAAGGTCTGGCGCCAGGCCTCGCAGGAGCGCCCGGCGGTGCTCACCACCCGTCGGGCCTCGCGCCGGCGGGCGGCGCGCTCGGCGTCCACCGCGTGGCGCCAGAACCTCCAGGCCCGTCGTCGGCGTTAGGGGCGCGGTGGCCGTCGATCTGGTCACCACCGCGTACAAGACCGCGGCGACCTACTCCCGCACCGTCCCCCGGCCCGTGGCCGACCTCACCGCCAAGGCGCTGAGCCGCGCCGCGGCCACGGTCTCGTCCGAGCGCCGCATGCTCGTGGCCCGCCACATGCGCCGCGCCCGGCCCGAGCTCCAGGGCCGCGCCCTCGACCGCACCGTCGACGCTGCGTTCGACAACTACGCCCGCTACTGGATCGACTCGTTCCGGCTGCCCCACCTCTCGCCCGAGGCCGTCGACGCCGGCTTCTCGGTCAGCGGCTACAACCACGTCGAGGAGTCCGTCGCCGCCGGCAACGGCACGATCCTGGCGCTGCCCCACCTCGGTGGCTGGGAGTGGGCCGGCTTCTGGCTCACGCAGGTGCAGCACCTGCCCGTCACCGTGGTCGTCGAGTCGGTCGAGCCGCCGAGCCTGTTCGACTTCTTCACCGAGATGCGCACCGAGCTCGGCATGAACATCGTGCCCCTCGGCCCGTCGGCCGCCGGCGAGGTCATGCGGGCGCTGAAGGACAACCACATCGTCTGCCTGCTGTGCGACCGCGACATCGTCGGCGACGGCATCGAGGTCGAGTTCTTCGGCGAGGTCACCACCCTCCCGGCCGGCCCGGTCACCATCGCCCTGCGCACGGGCGCCACCCTCCTGCCGGTCGGCTGCTACTTCGACGGCCCTCACGGCAACCACCCCGTGGTCGAGCCCCCGATGCAGCTCGATCGCCAGGGCCGCATGCGCGCCGACGTCACCCGCCTCACCGCCGACCTGGCGAGGGTGCTCGAGCGCCTGATCCGCGCCGCCCCCGAGCAGTGGCACCTCCAGCAGCCGAACTGGCCGAGCGACTACGCCGCCCTCGAGGCCATCGGCAAGCCCCACCCCCGTCCGCTGGTGGGGCCGTCGGCGGCGACCACCGCGGCCTCTGCGGCGCCCGCCGCCGATCCGGCGGGCTGACCGGTGCGCATCGGCCTCGTCTGCCCCTACAGCCTCACCCTGCCCGGGGGCGTGCAGAACCAGGTGCTGGGCCTGGCCCGCACCATGCGCGAGCTCGGCCACGACGTGCGGGTGCTCGGGCCGTGTGACGGGCCGCCGCCCGACTCCGGCGTCACCCCCCTGGGCGACTCCATCCCCACTGCGGCCAACGGCTCGATGGCCCCGATCGCTCCCGACCCGTCGGCCCAGCTGCGCACGATCCGCGCCCTGCGCGACGAGCGCTTCGACGTCGTGCACCTCCACGAGCCGCTCGCCCCCGGGGTCACCCACACCGCGCTCGTCTTCAAGGCCCAGCCCCTCGTCGGCACGTTCCACGCGGCAGGGGAGATCGCGGCGTACAAGTGGATGAGCCCGCTCGCCCGGTGGGCCCTGGCCAAGCTCGACCTGCGCTTCGCGGTGTCAAACGACGCCATGGAGATGGCGCGGCGCAACGTCGGCGGCACCTACGAGCTGGTGTTCAACGGCGTCGAGCTCGGGCCCTACGCCAAGGCCGAGCCGTACCCCTCCCAGGGCCCGACGATCTTCTTCCTCGGCCGCCACGAGCCCCGCAAGGGCCTGGCCGTGCTGCTCGAGGCCATGCAGGAGCTGCCCGCCGGGGTGCGCCTGTGGGTCGGCAGCGACGGACCCGAGACCACCGCCCTGCGCCAGCAGTACGCCGGCGACCCACGGATCGAGTGGCTCGGGCGCATCTCCGACCGCGAGAAGGTGGCACGGCTCATGGCGGCCGACGTGTTCTGCGCGCCGTCGCTCGGTGGCGAGTCGTTCGGTGTGGTGCTCATCGAGGCCATGGCGGCCTCCACCGCCGTCGTCGCCAGCGACCTGCCGGGCTATGCCAACGTGGCCCGGGCCGGGCGCGACGCCCTGCTCGTGCCCCCGGGCGACCCGGTGGCGCTGGCCGGTGCCCTGCGCTCGGTGCTCGACGACGACGCCCTCGCCACCGGCCTCGTGGCGTCGGGCCGGGAGCGGGCGGCGGAGTTCTCGATGCAGCACCTGGCCGAGATCTACCTCGAGGCCTACGGCCGGGTCGTGGCCCGCCGGTAGTCTTCCCGGGTCCGAACCAGCACCCCTCGACCGAAGGCCCTGCGTGACCGCCACCCTCGAGCACCCCTCGCCCAGCACCCGAGCCCTCGTGGTCGCGGCCGTGGTGCCGATCCTGGTGATCGGCGTGGTGGTGTCGGCGGTGCTGGTGCTCGTCGCCGGCGTCCTCGGCCTCCTCGCCGGCCTGGTCGTCACCGCCGTCGTCGCCCTGCTGCGGGCCCGGTCGCTGTCACGGGGCGTGCGCACCCAGGTGCTCGGGGCGCTCTCGCCCCGTCCGGCCTCGCCCGACACCGACGCCCGCCTCGTGAACCTGGTCGACGGCCTCTCCGCCACCAGCGGCGTGCCCGTCCCCGACCTCTTCGTGCTCGACGACCCTGGCGCCAACATGCTGCTGGTGGGCGAGTCGCCCGACGCACCGGCGCTCGTCGTCACGACCGGCCTTCTCGGCGCGCTCGACCGCATCCAGCTCGAGGGCGTCGTCGCCCGGGCCTTCGCCGAGCTGCGCGCCGGTGGCCTCCCGGCGTCGTCTGTGGCGGTCAACGCGGTCGCCCGGCCGCAGGCCGCCCTCGCCCGCGGCGGTGCCGGTGCGCTCACCTTCCGCCCCGTGTCGGGCCTCCTGGCGGCGGGCTACTCCGCGGTGGCCGGCAGCGACCGCGACATCCTTCTCGACCGCGCCGCGGTGGCGCTGACCCGCTACCCGCCGGGCCTGCTCGCCGCGCTCGAGGAGATCCAGAAGGTCGGCACCACGGTGGCGTCGGCGCAGCCCAGCACCTCGCACCTCTGGATGGCCGACCCCGGCGTCGCCGTGCCGGGCATGCCGGAGCGCTCGACGCTCGAGCTGCGCATCGAGGCCCTCCGTCTCCTGTAGGGACGCTCGAACCCTGAGGGTGTGACGCTCGACACATCTGAGTCAGGTGTCGTAGTGTCAGTGGACGAGGCACATGGCGGCGGGGGCGTCCGGGGGGATCGCCCGACCCGCGCCTCGACCAGAGCGAGGGGAGCTCCACATGTCCGACGCGCCTGCACCCGCCCACGGCGACCATCCCGACGGTGCCCCGGGGGGCCCACCGCCGTGGATCCGGGCCGACATGCAGCAGCAGATGGCCTGGCGCGACGGCGACATCGTCGTCGCCGTTCCGCCCAAGAGCGGCACGACCTGGACGATGAACATCGTCCACCAGCTGCGCTCGGGCGGTGACGCCGACTTCGCCGACATCTACGGCGAGGTGCCCTGGATCGAGTTCTTCCCGACGCCCGACAGCGACGTCGAGTCGATCGTGGCCACGCTCGACGCCATGCCCGACCACCGGCGCCGCGCCTTCAAGACCCACTCCGCGCCGCCCGCCCTGCCCTACTTCGCACCGGGCGAGGGCCCCGACGTGAGCTACGTCATCGTCGGTCGCCACCCCGACGAGGCGCTGGCCTCGTTCCGTCCGTTCCTCGCAGCCCACTCCGACGAGTTCATGGACATGTGGGGCGTTCCCGCCGACATGCTCCTCGGCCCCGACTTCGAGTCCTACGCCAACGGCATGGGGTCGGGGATCCTCTTCACGCTCTTCGCCTTCGTCGAGGGGTGGTGGCCGCTGCGGAACCAGCCCAACGTCCACCTCGTGCACTACTCCGAGCTGCTCGCCGACCCGGCGTCGGCCATCGACGGCCTCGCCGGGTTCCTCGGCTTCGAGCCGACGCCCGAGCAGTGGCCGGTGATCCTCGAGCACACCTCCTTCGCCTGGATGAAGGAGCGCGAGGAGAAGTTCGAGCTCACCTCGACCTGCCCGGTGCCGGTGCTCGACCGTGGCGCCATGCTCCGCAAGGGAAAGGTCGGCACCGCGGGCGAGGACGGGGTGACCCCCGAGATCTCGGCCATGGTCGAGGGCATGGGCCGCTCGATCGTCACCGATCCCGCCGCGGTCGAGTGGATCTACCGGGGTGGGTCTCCCGGCGGGGCCTGACGGCGTCGACCCGCCCGGGTGCCGCTCCCGTCCACGATCTCGCTTCGTCAGGTCGGGGGTGGCACCCGTAGACTCCACGGCCATGGCTGATCAGTTCAACGAAGGGCTCGTGGCTCGCGAGACCGGCACCCAGCTCGTGAAGCGGGGCCTCGCCGAGATGCTCAAGGGCGGCGTCATCATGGACGTCGTCGACCCCGAGCAGGCCCGCATCGCCGAGGACGCCGGCGCGGTCGCCGTCATGGCCCTCGAGCGGGTGCCCTCCGACATCCGCCGCGACGGCGGCGTGGCCCGCATGAGCGATCCCGAGATGATCGAGGGCATCAAGGCCGTCACCACCGTCCCGGTCATGGCCAAGGCCCGCATCGGCCACTTCGTCGAGGCCCAGATCCTCCAGGCCCTGGGCGTCGACTACGTCGACGAGTCCGAGGTCCTCACCCCGGCCGACGAGGCCCACCACATCGACAAGTGGGCCTTCACCGTGCCGTTCGTGTGCGGCGCCACCAACCTCGGCGAGGCCCTGCGCCGCATCTCCGAGGGCGCGTGCATGATCCGCTCCAAGGGCGAGGCCGGCACCGGCAACATCGTCGAGGCGGTCCGTCACATCCGGTCGATCCGGGGCGACATCCGCCGCATCACCCAGGCCGACTCGGCCGAGCTGTTCGACTGGGCCAAGAAGCTCCAGGCCCCGCTGCCGCTCGTGCAGGAGATCGCGGAGACGGGCGAGCTGCCCGTGCCGCTGTTCTGCGCCGGTGGCATCGCCACCCCCGCCGACGCCGCGCTGGTGATGCAGCTCGGTGCCGAGGCCGTGTTCGTCGGCTCGGGCATCTTCAAGAGCGACGACCCCGCCACCCGGGCCAAGGCCATCGTCGAGGCCACCACCAACTTCCGTGACGCCGACATCCTCGCCAAGGTCAGCCGTGGCCTCGGCCCGGCGATGCCCGGCCTCGAGATCGGCACGCTCGACACCAAGCTCGCCGACCGGGGTTGGTGAGCGGCTCCGGCCGCCACCGTCACCACCACCTGTGACCACCGCCCGATCGGAGCCCCCAGGTGCCGGCCGCCCGCGTGGGCGTGCTGGCGCTGCAGGGCGCGTTCGCGCTGCACGTCAGGGCGCTGGCGCGCCTCGGTGTCGACGCCGTCGAGGTGCGCACCCCGGCTGAGCTGGCCGGGGTCGACGCACTCGTGCTGCCCGGCGGCGAGTCGACCACGATGTCGAAGCTGCTCGAGTCCCAGCAGCTCTTCGAGCCCCTCGCCGAGCGCCTCGCCGGCGGCATGCCCGCCCTCGGCACCTGCGCCGGGATGATCCTGTTGTCGCGCGAGGTGCTCGACGGCCGCGCCGACCAGCGCAGCTTCGGCGCCATCGACATCGCCGTGCGCCGCAACGCCTTCGGCCGCCAGGTCGACTCCTTCGAGGCCGACCTCCAGGTCGTCGGCCTGCCCGAGGCGCCGGTGCACGCGGTGTTCATCCGGGCGCCGATCGTCGAGGAGGTGGGGGAGGGCGTCGAGATCCTCGCCCAGGTCGAGGGCGGCCGGCCGGTGGCCTGCCGCCAGGGCCCGGTCGTCGTCACCTCGTTCCATCCGGAGCTCTCGCCCGACCTCCGGGTCCACGAGCTGTTCCTGCGGGAGCTGGCAGCATGACCGCGCCGTCGGCCACGCTGTTCGGCACCGCACGTCGCCAAAGGGGTACCTAGATGTCCGGCCATTCCAAGTGGGCCACCATCAAGCACAAGAAGGGCGCCGCCGACAAGGCCCGCGGCAAGCTCTTCGCCAAGCTGATCCGCCAGGTCGAGGTCGCCGCGCGCGAGGGCGGCGGTGACCCGGACATGAACCCGACGCTGCGGACGATGTACCAGAAGGCCCGCAGCGCCTCGGTGCCCCTCGACACCATCGAGAAGGCCATCAAGCGCGGCACCGGCGACCTCGAGGGCGTCATCTACGAGCAGATCACCTACGAGGGCTACGCGCCCCACGGTGTCGCCATCCTGATCGACGTCCTCACCGACAACCGCAACCGCACCGGCAGCGACATCCGCACCGCGCTGAAGAAGAACGGCGGCTCGATCGCCGAGCCCGGCGCCGTGTCGTGGCAGTTCGAGCGCAAGGGCGTCGTGATCATCCCGGCCACCGCCGACGAGGACTCCGTGATGCTCGCCGCCCTCGACGCCGGCCTCGAGGACCTCGTCGCCGAGGGCGACACCTGGCGCCTCACCACGGCGCCCACCGACCTGCCCGCGGTGCGCACCGCGCTGGAGGAGGCGGGGATCCCGATCGAGTCGGCCGACACCACCATGGTGTCGAGCACCGAGGTGATGCTCGACACGGCCGAGGCGGCCAAGTCGGTCCTGCGGGTCATCGACGCCCTCGAGGACAACGACGACGTGCAGGACGTCTACGCCAACTTCGACATCCCCGACGAGATCATGGCGACGGTCGAGGTCTAGAGGTGCCGAAGGCGGGAGACCCCGCCCCCGGGTTCACCCTCGAGGGCTCCGACGGCACCGCGGGTGGCCGTCGCTCGTACTCGCTCGACGACTACCGCGGCGAGCCCGTCGTGCTGGTCTTCTACCCGGCCGACAACTCGCCGGTCTGCACGGTGCAGCTGCGCTCCTACAGCGAGGACATCGCCTCGTTCGCCGACACCGGGGCCCAGGTCCTGGCCATCAGCCCGCAGTCGGTCGACGCCCACGAGGCCTTCGCCGCCGAGAACGGGGGCTTCGCCTTCCCGCTGCTCGCCGACACCGAGAAGGACGTCGGTCGGGCCTACGGCATCCTCGGGCCCATCGGCTTCTACCGGCGGTCGGTGTTCGTGATCGACCGGGAGGGCATCGTGCGCTGGGCCCACCGGGCCACCGCGGGTCTCACCTTCCGGCCCGTCGACGAGATCGTCGCCGAGGTCCGCGCCCTCGACGCCTGACGCTCGTCAGGAGCGGTCGGGGCGGACGACGGGCACCTCGGTGGTCGGCAGGTCGACGAAGGCCGCCTCGGCGGCCGAGCCCCCCGGCGGGCGGCGCTCGGCCAGCGCGGCCAGGGCCGGGGCGTCGCCGACGTCGTGGCCGGCCTGCTCGCTCAGCAACCACCGCACCTCGAGCAGGTCGCAGTAGGCCTGCACCGGGTCGCCCCGGCCGCCGAGCGCCTCGTGGGCCCGCTCGGTGCCGGGCGTGAACACGCCGACCATCCACTCGTGGGCGGCCAGCACCTCGGGCACCGGGTGGCCGCGCTCGTGCTCCCAGCGGGCACGGTGGGCGCGCAGGTCGCTGAGCAGCACCCGGG
>CAMFLJ010000042.1 GCA_945957335.1 uncultured Actinomycetes bacterium
TGGTGAGGCCGCGCATCGCCCACTTGCTGGTGGCGTAGGCGCTGAGCCCGTTCATGGCCTGGAGCGCGTCGATCGAGGCGATGTTCACGATCGACCCTCCGCCGCCGGCCCGCATGTGGGGCACGACGGCGGCGATGCCGGCGTAGGCACCGGCGGTGTTGACGTCGAAGACGTGGCGGAAGGTGTCGAGGTCGGTGGTCTCGATGCGGCCGAGGTGGAGGATGGCGGCGTTGTTCACGAGCACGTCGATGCGGCCGTGGGCGGCCATGACGTCGGCGACGACCCCCGCCCATCCGGCGGCGTCGGTGACGTCGAGCTGGTGGAACGACGCGGCGCCGCCGAGCGACTCGGCCACCGAGGTGCCCTGCTCGACCCGCACGTCGGCCAGCGCGACGGTGGCTCCCTCGGCCACGAAGCGCCGGGCGATGGCCTCGCCCGTGCCCCGCGCCGCCCCGGTGACGATGGCGACCTTCCCCTCGAGCAGCATCGCTCCCCCTCCGCCGGCGGCCCCCCGGCCGCCCGACGAGCCCGGAGCTTGCCACCTCCGCCGCCCCGTCGTTCTCGTGGAGGTTTCCCGCCGGATGCGACGGGAAACCTCCACAAGAAAGGAGAAAGGGCCGTTCGGCGGCGCGACTCGTCTGGCTCTCAGGCGCCGGAGAGAGAAAGCTGTGGGGGTCGGGACGAAGAGGTCCCGCTCCCGCGACCCTCGAGGGCACGTTGAGCGCAGAGCAGTTGGAGAAGGTCCGTGCGGGCAAGGGCTTCATCGCCGCACTCGACCAGAGCGGCGGCAGCACCCCGAAGGCGCTGAAGCTCTACGGCATCGACGAGTCGGAGTACTCCGGCGACGAGGCGATGTTCGACCTGGTCCACGCCATGCGGGCCCGCATCGTGACCAGCCCGTCGTTCAACGGCGACCGCGTCCTCGGCGCCATCCTCTTCGAGATGACGATGGACCGCGACTTCGAGGGCAAGGGTGCCGCCGAGTACCTCTGGACCGAGAAGCAGGTCGTGCCGTTCCTGAAGGTCGACAAGGGCCTGGCCGACGAGGTCGACGGCGCCCAGGTGATGAAGGACATCCCTGGTCTCGACGAGCTGCTCGCCCGGGCCACGTCCAAGGGCGTGTTCGGCACGAAGATGCGCTCGGTGATCAAGCAGGCGAACGCCGCCGGCGTCGACGCCGTGGTGCGCCAGCAGTTCGAGATCGGCAGGCAGATCGTGGCCGCCGGCCTGGTGCCGATCATCGAGCCCGAGGTCGACATCAACTGCCCCGACAAGGCCGCCGCCGAGGAGCTGCTGCGCTCGTCGATCCTCACCCAGCTCGACGACCTGCGCGAGGACGAGCTCATCATGCTGAAGCTCACGCTCCCCGAGGTCGACGACTTCTACAAGCCGCTCGTCGACCACCCGAACGTGGTGAAGGTCGTGGCCCTCTCCGGCGGCTACAGCCGTGAGGAGTCCAACGAGCGCCTCGCCCGCCAGCACGGC
Source organism: uncultured Actinomycetes bacterium (assembly GCA_945957335.1). Classification (GTDB taxonomy): domain Bacteria; phylum Actinomycetota; class Acidimicrobiia; order Acidimicrobiales; family Acidimicrobilacustridaceae; genus CAMFLJ01. The sequence continues at coordinate 1,486 of CAMFLJ010000042.1, forward strand.
GTGATCGCCTCGTTCTCGCGTGCGCTCACCGAGGGCCTCACCGCCCAGCAGAGCGACGAGGAGTTCGACACCGCTCTCGGCAACGCCATCCAGAGCATCTACGAGGCGTCGATCACCTGATCCGCCGGGCCTGCGGGCCCCGAGCAGACGCGACGTCGATCGGCCCGGGCCTGGTGCCCGGGCCGATCCGCGTCTGGGACCGGTTCAGGTGGGGGTGAGGACCGCGACCATGTGGTCGAGGCCGACGATCTCCATGACCTGGGCGACCAGGGGGCTCGGCGACTGGAGCAGCAGCATCTGGCCGCGGCGCTCCTTGCCGAGGTGGATGTCGTAGAGCGCCCGCGCGCCGCTGGCGGTGAGCAGGGTGGTGCCACCGAGGTCGATGATCAGGTCGCGATCGATCGAGGCGGCGTGGCACAGCTCGACGAGCGAGTCGATGCCGTCGATGACGTCGGGCGCCACGAGCACGTCCCAGTCGCCGAGGCGGGAAGGGTCGCCGACCCCGACGAGGGCCATCCGATCGAACATCCGAGTGAGGGTGGCAGCCTCCTCCGGATCGTCGAGAGGGTCTCTCTCGTCCGGGAACCACATGACTGGACCACCAACCTGACGGGGCACGATGGGCCAGCTGCCCACCGATCACCTGTGACCGTAAGCACGTCGCGCCGGTTCCACAACCCCCACCCGCTGTGGGGCCTCAGGCGTCGTCGGCGGTGGGGGCGATCTCGAAGCGCACCGTCTTGCCGGTGTCGTCGTAGTCGACGGACCACGAGCGAGTGAGGCCGTCGACCAGGTGCAGGCCCCAGCCGCCGATCCGCTCCAGGTCCATCGGCTGCGTGCGGAGCTGCCCGCGGCCACCGTCGCGGACGGTGCCGTGGATGGCGTCGGCGTCGTGGCGGAGGGTGAGCTCGACGTCGGTGCCGGCGTGGATGATGGCGTTGGCGACGAGCTCGTCGACGACGAGGCCGAGTGGGTCGACCAGCTCGTCGAGGCCCCAGCTGCGGCACAGGTCGACGGCCCAGTGGCGGGCCTGGGTGACGCTGTCGAGCTCGGCCGGGAAGACGGCGGTGACCCCGTCGGAGAGCTCGGTGGCCTCGGAGCCGTCGGAGGCGGCGGCGTCGAGGACCCGCAGCACGACCACGACGAGGTCGTCGGTGAGCTCGTCGGAGCTGCCGGCGCTGTCGAGCACGAGGTCGGCGATCTCCTCGCACGAGGCGTGCTCGGGCGCGGCGTCGATCACGGCGAGCACCCGGTCGATGGCGGTGTCGAGGTGCTCGCGTCGGCCCTCGACGAGGCCGTCGGTGTAGGCGACGAGCAGCGAGCCCGGCGTCAGCTCCTCGGTGGTGGCGGCGGGGCGGCGCAGGCCGGCGCCGAGCACGGGTCGGCCGGCGCCCTCGAGGGTGCGCGCCGGCTGGCCGGGGGCCTTCACCAGCAGGGGCGGATGGCCGGCGCTGCTGTAGGCGAGCGTGCCCTCGGCGGGGCGCACGACCGCGACGAGCGCGGAGCCGAGGAAGGAGGTGTCGAGGTGCTCGACCAGCGGCTCGGTGGTGTCGAAGATGTCCTCGAGCGGGGTGCCGAGGCGGATGACGGCGTTGAGCGACGTGCGCAGCACCGCCATGCGGGCGGCAGCGGCGATGCCGTGGCCGGCCACGTCGCCGACGACCACCGCGGTCGTGCCCTCGTCGAGGGCGACGATGTCGTACCAGTCGCCGCCGAAGCCGATGCTGCGCCCGGCGGCCTGGTAGCGCACGGCGATCTCGAGGCCGGGCCGCTCGGGCTGGTCGGGCACGAGGTGGCGCTGGAGCTCGTCGACCAGGCCGGCGCGGAGGTCGGCGGCGCGGGTGCGCTCGAGGGTCTGGGCAGTGAGGTCGGCGATGACGACGAGCCGGGCCTCGGTGACGTCGTCCTCGGGCAGGGCGTGGCGCCAGCCGAACCCGATGGCGCCGATGGTGCCGTCGTCCTTGCAGAGCGGCGCCGCCGCCACCGAGACCAGCCCGGACGAGAGGGTGTCGTCGACGAGGTCGGGGTAGCGCTCGGCGTTCTCCTCGAAGCTGGGCACGACGACGATCTCGCCGGTGCGGACGGCGTCGGTGAGCGGCGACGGCACGTCGAGGGGCATCGAGGTGTAGCGCTCGGCCACCTCGGGATCGAGCCCGGGCGGGTGGACGAACGTGATCGACCGCTCGGCGTCGCCGCGCAGGGCGAGGGTGACGAAGTCGGCGTCGACGGCGGCGGGCACGTGGGCGAGCACCGCGGCGGCGACCGCTGCGGTGGTGTCGGCCAGCGCCAGGGTGTTGGCGAAGTCGCTGAGCGCCACGAGGCGGCGGGTGGCCGAGCGGCGCTCGGTGTCGGCCCGGCGCTGGTCGGTGGTCTCGAGGACGATGGCGGCGACGCCGACGCGGTGGTCGTCGAGCTGCACCCGGTAGAGGCTCTCGCTCCACGACCGCTCGACCCCGGGCTGGGCGGGCGTCTCGCCCACGATCTCGAGGTCGAGCAGCGGCTCGCCGGTCTCGAGCACGTGGCGCAGCGCGGCCAGCCCCTCCTCGGCCACTCCGGGGACGACCTCGGCGACGGTGCGCCCGACGTGGTCGGCGGCGGGCAGGCCGTTCATCTCGGCGAGCGCGTCGTTCACGAACACGAAGCGCAGCTCGTCGTCCCACAGCCCGATGCCGAGGGGCGCCGAGTGCAGCAGCGTGCCCAGCATGGCGCGCAGCTGGGGCCCGTCGGCCTCGACGAGCCACTGGTCACCGGAGCCCGATCTCTCCAGCGCCTCTGGTCGTTGCATGGGGCCATCCCCCGGTAGGCGTGGCGGCAAGTTAGCGATGTCGCGCCTGGCCTGCCCGCTCGGGTGGAGGATTCCTCGGGCGCTCAGCCGGGGTGGTGCTGGCCGACCTCGGAGGATTCTCGATCGGCCTTCGAGGCTGGGTAGGCGTGCGCCACGATCGCGGTGAGGGTGGCGGCGATGGCGACGCCGACGAGCACCACGACGATGTCGCCGAGGTGCACCTCGTGGCGCCCGAGGTGCACGACGACGGGCCCGTAGTCGGTGGCGGCGGCGACGAAGAGCGACACCACCAGGCACAGCTGCCACACGACCGCGACCAGCACCCAGGCCAGCACCACGCCCGTGGGCGGGCGCTCGGGGGCGGTCACCCAGAGCACGACGGTGACGGTGGAGGCGATGACCAGGCCGAAGACGACGGCGAGGGCGTCGCCGAGGTGCACGCCGTGGCGCGACGACAGGGTGAGGATCACCGGCCCGAACTTGGTCTGCGCGGCGACGAGGAGGGCGGCCGCGTTCACGAGCAGCCAGACCCCGGCACAGAGCACCCACCTCATGGGGGCGACCGTACCGGCCGGACCGTCCGGCGAGGGCTCGGCGGGAACCGTTGCCGGCCGCCGAGGGCCGAGGGAGGTGCCCATGGACCACGAAGGGACCGTTGCCGGTGGCCGTCGCGGGCAACCTCCGTCATGCTCGGGGTGTGACCGAGCTCGTCGCGTCGAAGGTCTCCAAGCGCTTCGGCCCCACCACGGTCCTTGATCGCGTCGACCTGGTGGTGCACGCCGGCGAGGTGGTGGCCCTCACCGGGGAGAACGGCGCCGGCAAGTCGACCCTCATGAAGATCTGCGCGGGCCTGACCCGGGCCGACTCGGGCGAGGTCACGGTGGGTGGGCGCATCGGCTACTGCCCGCAGGTCCCGGGCCTGTTCGAGCTGCTGACGGCCGACGACCACCTGGTGATGTTCGGACGGGCGGCGGGCCTGGATCGGGCCGAGTCGCTGCACCGGGGGCACGGGATCCTGGCCGAGTTCGACTACCCGCTCCACGAGAAGCGGGTGACCCGCGACCTGTCCGGCGGCACCCGCCAGAAGCTGAACCTCGCGCTCGCGCTGCTGGCCGACCCGACGGTGCTGCTGCTCGACGAGCCCTACCAGGGCTTCGACCGCGGCACCTACGTGAACTTCTGGAGCCACTGCGACACGTGGCGGAGCCAGGCCAAGGCGGTGGTCGTGGTGACCCACATGCTCGCCGAGCTGGAGCGGGCCGACCGCGTGATCGAGCTGGGGGCGCACGAGTCGCGCCGCGCCGACGGAGGTGGGTCGTGAGCTCGCTGCGCCGCATCCTGATCATGGCGGAGATGCACGGGCGCGACCTGACGCGCCGCCACGCCGCCCTGGGTCTGCTGGTGGCGTTGCCGCTGGCCTTCTACCTGGCGTCGCGCGGCACGGGCGACCGGTCGGTCGTGGCCGGCGGCGTGGGCATGGCGTTCTCGGTCTCGGGGGCGACGTTGTTCTCGATCCTGTCGTCGACCGAGGTCGACCAGCGCCTCGTCCTGGCCGGGTACCGCCCACCCGAGCTGCTCCTCGGCCGGGTGTTCTTCCTCGCCCCACTGGGGACGGTGATCGCGGCCGCGTTCAGCACCGTGATGGTCGTGGGGTCGTCCCCGACCCGGCCGTGGCTCACCTTCCTCGGGGTCGAGGCGGTGGCGTTGCTGTCGATCCCGTTCGGCCTCGCCGTCGGCGCCGCGGTGCCCCGAGAGCTGGAGGGCACCCTCGTGCTGATCGGGGTGATCGGCATGGAGCTGGCCGTGGGTCCCGACGCGTCGGTCGCCCGGGTGCTGCCGTTCTACGGGCCCCAGCAGCTGATCGAGGCCAGCCTCTCCCCTGACGGCGCGATCGTGGGCCCGCTGCTGCTCACCGCGCTCTACGGCCTGGCGCTGCTGCTCGTGGCCCGCGTGTTCGTCGCCCGTCGCGTCGACGTGACCCGCCATGCCCGTACGCTCTGACGGGTCGGCGCACCCAGGAGGTGCCATGCCCGTGGCCGCTCGACATCGCGACAGCAGGACCGCCGTCGGGCTGGCCGTCGTCGCCGTCGCCGTGCTGGCGGCGGCGTCCGCGTGCGGGACGCGGGTGAGGGGCCAGGCCACCGGTGCAGGCGCCGACGGGGCATCCCCGGGCACGACCGTGGTGGCGTCGACCAACCCGGCGAGCGACGTCGGGGTGTCGCCCGATCAGGTGACGGTCGGCCTGATCGTGTCGAAGACGAGCCCGCTCGGGCCCGAGACGTTCTCGCCGCCGTCGTACGGCGCCCAGGCCTACTTCCGTTCGTTGAACCAGGCCGGCGGGGTGGAGGGTCGCACCGTCAAGGTCGTCGTCTGCGACGACCAGTCGAGCGGAGCGGGCAACCTGGCATGCGTTCGCAAGCTGATCGACGAGGACCAGGTGTTCGCCTTCGCGGGCAACTCGATCTACGACTACGCGGGAGCGCAGGCGGTGAGCCAGGCGGCCGTGCCCGACGTGGGCGGCCAGCCCATCGGCAGCGCGTACGACCAGTACCAGCACCTCTACTCGATCTACGGCAGCTCGGCGCCGAGGGACGGCACGGTCGGCTGGGGCGGCACGCTCTACGGCGGCACCGAGGTGCAGCGATGGTTCAAGGAGAACCTCGGCGCGCGCACCGCGGCGGTGGTCGCCTACAACCAGGCCGACTCGTTGCGCTTCGCCGACCTCACCGCCCGGGCGCTCGAGCTGGAGGGCTACTCGGTGGTGCGCGAGCAGGTCGACTTCGGCGTGCCCAACATGGACGCGGCCGTCATCGACATGCGCTCGAAGGGCGTCGACATCGTGTTCGACGCCATCGACGGCGCCGGCAACGTGACGCTGTGCAAGTCGATGGACGCCAACCACCTGCAGGTGAAGGCCAAGGTGACCTCGGTGCAGAGCTGGGGCCAGTCGGTGGGCACCGACTACGCAGCGTCGCCGACGTGCCGGGGCTCGCTCTACGCCACCGCCACCGACCTCAACTACGCCGACACCTCGGTCGACGAGGTGGCCCGGTTCCGGGCCGACATGCACGCCGCCTTCCCCGACCGCGATCGGCTGCTGTCGATGTGGGAGCTCGAGGGGTGGGCATCGGCCCAGTGGCTCACCGATGCCATGCAGTCGTGCGGCGCCGAGCTCACCCGAGCCTGCGTCGAGCAGTTCCTCGACCGGCCCGACCCCTACGACGGCCACGGTCTGCTCACACCGCGGAACTTCGTCGTGTCCACCGACCCGGCGGCCGACAGCCGCAACTGCCTGAGCGTGGCCCAGTGGTCGGATGCCGCGGAGGGCGGCGCCGGAGGGTGGGTGTCGCGCACACCGGTGGGCGGGTTCGACTGCGTCGACGTCCCGAACGTGCCCTACCAGGCGGGCTGAGGGCGGCCCGGGCCGACGCCGGGCCTACCGCCCGACGAGCTCGGCCGGCTCGCCGGCGAAGCGCACCACGCCGCGATCGAGGACGTGGACGAGGTCGGCCACGGCCAGCGCCTCGTCGACGTACTGCTCGACGACGACGATCACCCGGTCGGGGGCCCGGAGGCCGACGAGGGCCCGGTACGCCCGGGTCCGGGCCGACACCGACAGGCCGGTGCTGGGCTCGTCGACCATGAGGACGCGCCCCGGTCGCAGCAGGGCCCGGCCGAGCGCCACCATCTGGCGCTCACCGCCCGAGAGGGTGTCGCACCGGCGCTCGAGGAACGCCTCCAGCTCGGGGAACGTGTCGAGCACCGGCTGGATGGGCCGTCCGTCGGCGAACAGGCGGAGGGTGTCGGCGACGGTGAGCGACGGGAACACGTTGCCCTCGGAGGGCACCAGCGTGACGCCGTCACGGGCCCGCCGGTGGGCAGGGCCGGGGTCGAGGGGGCGACCGTCGAGCAGCACCTCGCCGCCGCGGAGGCGCACCAGGCCGGCCAGGACGCGCAGCAGGGTCGACTTGCCGGCGCCGTTGGGGCCGACGAGGGCGACGACGCAGCCGGACGGCCACACCATGTCGACGCCGTGCAGCACCTCGAGGCGGCCGTAGCCGGCCCTCACCGCGCGCAGCTCGAGGCGGCCGGTCACGCCGGCGCCCCGGTCAGGGTGGCGCGCACGTCGTCCCGGTTGAGCACCTCGGCGGTCGGCCCCGCCGCGACGAGCCGCCCGCCGGCCATCACGAGCAATCGGTCGGCGAGCTCCCGGACCAGCTCGAGGTCGTGCTCGACGACCACGATGGCGAGCCCGTCGTCGCGCAGGGCGACGAGGACGTCGCGCATCTGGTCGGTCTCGGCTTCGTCGAGACCGCTGGCCGGCTCGTCGAGCAGGAGCACGGTCGGGCTGCTGCACAGCGCGCGTCCCAGCTCGACGAGGCGGAGGGTGCCGGTGGGCAGCGTCGACGCCGGGCGGTGCGCGAGGGGACCGAGCCCGAGGCGATGCAGCACTGCGACAACGGCGCAGTGGGCGGCGACGGCACCCGGGTCGGGAAGGCCGACGATGCCGCGCACGAGGCCGTGCCGGTGGCGGTTCTCGGCGCCGATGCGCAGGTTCTCCTCGACCGTGAGGCTGGCGAACACCGACGAGCGCTGGAAGGTGCGCACCAGGCCGAGGCGGCTGCGCCGGTCGGCGGGGGCGTCGGTCACGTCGGCGCCGTCGAGGAGCACCCGGCCACCGTCGACGGGCTGGGTGCCGGCCAGGCAGTCGAGCAGCGTCGACTTGCCGGCGCCGTTGGGCCCGACGAGCCCGACGGCGGTTCCCGCCTCGACGACCACTTCGACGTGGTCGACCGCGGTCAACCCGCCGTGACGGCGGACGATGCCCTCCCCGACGAGGGTGACCGGGCCGGTCCGGTTCATCGGGGCACCCTGGCGGCCAGGGCCCGACCGGCGGGCGACAGGCGGATCGACCCGGTCGGCACGGGAGCCGCTCCGGTGGCGCGCAGCAGCCCGAAGCCGCGCACCGCGACGCGACGGGCGAGGTACAGCAGGCCGCCGGGGAAGCGTCCGAGCAGCACTGCGCCGACGCCGATCACGAGGGTCGAGACGCCGTTGCCGAACAGGGCGTCGAGCACCACCAGCAGGGCGGCCCCGAGCACGGCACCCATCGCGCTGTCGATGCCGAACACCATCACGGCCGCGAACCAGATGAGGCTCTGCACCGGGTCGAACCCGGTGGCGTCGAAGGCCCGATCGGACGATGCCAGCAGCACGCCGCCGACGGCGGCCAGGCCGGTCGAGACGGTGAACGCCCAGATGCGCAGTCGGTGGCTGTCGACCCCGGCGGCCTCGGCGCCGGGCTCGTCGTCGCGCACCGCGAGCAACGCCCGCCCGAGGCGGCCCCGGTGGTGGTTGCGCACGACGAGCAGGGCCACACCGAGCACGAGCACCTCGAGCACGTAGAACGAGCGCTCGCCGTCGAAGGGGGCGGGCAGGCCGATGTGGACGCCGGAGACGAAGGTGGGCTGGGCGAACACGAAGCGACTGATGATCGAGCCGATGGCGAAGGTCGTGAGCGCCAGGAACAAGCCGCGTCGCCGCACGGCGGGCCGGGCCAGGAGCGATCCGAGCAGCGCGGTGAGCCCGGCGGCCACGACGAGGGCGAGCAGTGGCGCCATGTCCGGCACCGGCCCTGCCCCACCGTGGGCGAGGCGTGCGGCCAGGAGCGCCCCGAGCCCGGCGAACCCGGCCTGACCCAGGGAGATCTGGCCCGTGTAGCCGGTGAGCACCACGATCGACAGGAAGATCACGGCGAGGGCCGGCACCTGCTGGGCCTGGCGGAGGTCGGAGCCCGAGAGCAACAGCGGCGCGCCGAGCACCAGCACGGCGGGCACCCACCAGCCGGTGGGCGGGCGCAGGTCGTGACGGCGCGTGAGGCGGGTGGCGGTCGACCGGCCGTGGTCGTCGTCGGCCAGGTGGCGCATGAGGAGGAGGGCGGCGAGCAGGGCGACCGCGTAGAGGTTCGACGACAGGGCGCCGAGCAGCACCCCGGCCCGGCCGCCGGGGTGGAGCTGGGTGAGCTCGCTCTGGGCGATGCCGATGGCGAGGGCGGCCACCACCGCGATCACCGGGCTGGAGAGGCGGGCGATGACGGCGACGGCCATGGTGCCGAGCACGAACAGCGTGAGGCCGTAGGGGTCGAGCCGGACGCTGGGGGCGATGAGGATCCCGGCCAACCCGGCCAGGGCCCACCCACCGGCCCACGCGGCCATGGACACGCGGTCGGTGTCGATGGCCACGAGCTCGGCGAGGTCGCGGTCCTCGACCACGGCCCGGGCCACGAGCCCGGCCCGGGTGCGCAGCAGCAGGGCGAGCCCGGCGCCGATGACGGCGACGGTCACGAGGGCGCCGAGGCTGTCGCGCCGGATGGTGAGCCCCCACGGAAGCGAGACGGCGGCGGCCGGGAACAGCGCCGGGGCGTCGGGCCACGACTGGTAGCCCCAGACGACGGTGACGAGGCCGACGAGCACCACGAAGACGCCGAGCGACGCGACCAACGACTCGGCGGTGCCGGCGCGACGCCGTTCGAGCGGCCGGAACACGAGCACCGAGGCGACCACGCCGAGGGCGGGGCACACGACGAGCACGATGAGGGCGGCCGAGGGCCACAGCGGCCACCCCCACACCCGCACGGCGTGGCGCAGGAGCTCGGCGGCCAGGGCCGCCACCGCCCCGAAGGCCAGGTTGAACACTCCGGTGACCCGATAGGTGACGAGCACCCCCAGCCCGGCGAGGGCGGCGACGGCGCCGAGGCCGAGCCCGGCGAGGGCGAGGTCGGCGGCGGTCACGTCAGGCCGGAGGGTCGGGCCGGCAGACCGGGCACGGTTCGAGCTCCCGCTCCGCCCGAGCCGTCGCGTCGACGGGTGCGGCGTCGGGCTTGCCGGCCACGAGGGCGCAGCCCGCCCGGTGGTAGTGGTGGCCCTGGGGCACGGCGTAGAGCCGGCTGTCGGCCGCGGCCACCGTGTCGGGTCCGCCCGCGGCGCCCCCGCCGCCTGCTGTGTCGTCGGGGACGGGCTCGGTGAGCAGCTCGACGAGGCGATCGAGGGAGTCGTGGCGGGTGGCGTCGCCACGCAGCACCGGGGCGAGGAGGACGGCGCCGACGATCACCAGCGCGGCGCCGGGCACGGTGGCCGAGGCGATGTAGGGCAGCTGGTAGGCCACGACCGACTCGCCGGACACGCCGTACCAGCCTCCGACGAGCAGCAGCGCCCCGGCCACGACGGCGCTGGTGCCGAGGATCGCGGTGAGGTTGGCCCCGCGCCACCGGGACTCGTCGATGAGCGGGCCTGACATCGGGTCGTGTTCCATGCCACCTCCCTCGACGCGGAATCTTCCCACCGCGACCGGGCCGGTGGCCGGGATGACTGAGAGGGTCGTGGGCGGCCGTCGTCGTCAGGCCGGCGGTCGTGGCTCGAAGACCACGACAGGCGTCTCGACCGAGCGGCCGGCGGCGTAGGCGTCGAGGCCTTCGTCGACTGCGGCCCACATCTGCCAGAGCCGGTCACGCTCGGGGCCCACGACCCGCCGGGCCCGCACCTGGCGCTCGGGGCCGCCCTTCACCTTGATCACGGCCTCGGGGTTCGCCTCGAGGTTGAGCCACCAGGCGGGGTGGCCGTCGTCCCACCCGTTCATGGCCAGCACGACAGGGGTGAAGACGTCCTCGAGGTAGCCAACGATGACGGTGCGGGGCTTGCCACTGCGCCGGCCGGTGGTGGTGAGGCGCATGGCGCCCCAGCCGCGCTTGGCCTGCGGGGTCCAGAGGAAGCGGCCGCCGCTGACGCGGTGCAGGAGGCGGTGGGTGCGCCAGAAGGCGTGCTTGAACCAGGCGGGGGGCAGCTTCGGTGCTCGTTCGGCGATCGTGTCGGCGTCCATGGGACGCTCCCTTCGTCCTCTCCCTCCAGGGTGCGACCGCGCTCAGCGGTGGCGGTAGGGGCAGAGGTCGTCGATCGCGGGTCGGACCGTCAGGTCTGGGGCCAGTTGCACGGCGGTCGCCAGTGCGACGCACCCATGGCCGAGCCCACGTGGACGTACTCCACGCTCTGGAACAGCTGGCCGTTGGGGCGGGCGAACTGGTGCTCGCCGACCCGCTCGGCGCTGGTCCGCTCGATCTGGCGGCGGGCCCGGTCGTTGTCCACGGCGGTGGTCATGAGGACGTGGGTGATCACGAGGTGGCGGTGCACGTAGTCGAGCACCAGCGGGAGCGTGGCCTGTCCGAGCCCTCTCCCCCGGGCGGTCGGCCCGAGCCACCAGCCCAGCTCGTGGGCCCGCTCGCCCTTCTCGATCTCGTAGCTGCCGAGGACGGTCTCGCCGTCGGGCTCGCAGACGAGCAGGTGCATCGCGCACTTCCGCAGCGCGTCCGCGCCGGTGGCGCCGTGGTCGAGGCCGGCGAACAGCTGCCGGACGAGGACGGGGTCGGACCACGCACCGGCGTCCCAGCCCTGCCGGAAGCGGACCTCGTCGTCGATGGTGGCGACGAACCCGTCGGCGTCGTCGGGCGTCGGAGGGCGCAGGACGAACTGGCGGGTCGCGTGGGTGTGGGCCTTGCTCCACTTCCCCGTCGCCCTGAACTTCGCCGCCATGTGCCGCTCAGTCGGTGAGGGCGGCGATGACGTGGCGGGCCGCGGCGATGGCCCAGTCGTCGGCGGCGTCGACCTCGGCGAGGAGGGCGGCCAGGCGGCTGGGGGTGGTGAAGGGGCCGAGGCGACCGAGGACGAAGGCGGCGTAGAAGGCGGCCCACTGCTCGTCGCGCTCGCCGGCGAGGGCGTGCTCCTCGAGCTCGTGGTGGGCCTCGGCCGCGTCGCCCAGCGCGGCGGCGAGCTCCTCGGCGGTCACGGGTGCGACGGCGAGGGCGGGCCGTCGACCTCGAAGGCGATCTCGTCGACGTAGCACCACCACCACTCCTCGCCCGGCTCGTAGGAGCGGATGAGGGGGTGGCCGGTGTCGTGGAAGTGGGCCGTGGCGTGGCGGTTCGGCGAGCTGTCGCAGCAGCCGACGTGGCCGCACTCCATGCACATCCGGAGGTGGACCCACTGGCCGCCCATGCGCAGGCAGTCCTCGCAGCCGTCGCTCGAGGGGGTGACCTCGGCGGCGGTGTGGAGGTGGGTGCAGGTGTCGGCCATGGCGGTCCTCCCTCGGGTGGGTCGCACCAGTGTGCCGAGCGGAGGGCGGAAGGTGTCGCCGAGGCGGCCGAGGTCGCCGGGTCAGCCGGCCTGGCGTGACTCGCGGGCCACGTCCTTGGCGGACCGTCCGGTGAGGACCCGCTTGGTGATCGACGCACCGGTGTCGACCTTGCCGTGGTGGCGGGCGGGGATGTGGTCCTTGACGGCCGAGGTCACGGTGTCGACGCCCTTGTGCACCGTCGGGGCGTGGTTCTTGGCCATGCGCCGGCCCGCGCCCACCACGCTCATCTTGTTCAGCAGGCCCATCGGGCACCTCCCGGTCGGTGCCGCTCGTCGGCCCGTCCCCCACGACCTACCCATCGGCGATGGAGAACCGCCGGCGCGCGGGTGATGATGTCGGGCGCACCGCTCGAGGAGGCACCGATGGACTTCACCGTGCACCACACCTACGACCACCCGGCCGACGCCGTGTTCGCCGCGCTCACCGACTTCGAGGCGGTGAAGGCCAAGTACGAGGCGATCGGCCAGCGCGACATCACGTTGGTGAGCCGCGACGTCGACGCCGACGGCAGCGTGACGATGGTGTCGACGCGGGTCGTGCCGCTCGACGTGCCCGGCTTCGCCAAGAAGTTCCTCTCGCCCACCCAGACGGTGACCCAGACCGACGAGTGGGGGCCGGCCGATGCCGACGGCAGCCGCACCGGGTTCTTCGAGGTCGAGGCCAAGGGCGCGCCGGTGTCGGTGAGCGGCACGCTGGCGCTGAGCTCGACGGGCGAGGGGTCGTGCAAGAACGACACCGTGGTGACCATCGAGTGCAAGGTGCCGCTGGTGGGCGCCAAGATCGCCGACTTCGTCAGCAAGGACACCCGCTCCGCCGTCGACCACGAGGAGACGTGGATCCGGCAGTACCTCGACCAGGGCTGATCACCGCCGGGCACCCCGAGGAGATCCAGGGCATGCCCACGAGGGCTCCCACTAGGGTCGCCGCGTGGGGATGGTGGTGACATCGGGGGACCTCGTGGCGGCCGGCAACCGGTTCGCCCGCATGCTCGACGCCACGTCGACACCACTGCGGGGCGGGGTGGCGGTGCTCAGCGGGAACGTGCCCGAGTACCTCGCCGCGTACCGGGGCACGACGTGGTCGGGTCGGCGGTTCACGCCGATGTCGTGGCGGTGGTCGCCCGACGACGTGGCCTACGTGGTGGAGAACTGCGAGGCCGACGTGCTGGTGGTCGAGGCGCGCCACGCCCACCTGGCCGAGGCGGCCGCCGCGCTGGTGCCCGAGGAGCGGCGCTTCGCGGTGGGCGGATCGGTGCCCGGGTTCCGTGACTGGAGCGACATCGAGGCGCTCTCGGGCGAGGAGCGGGACGAGCCGATCGTCGGTTCGACGATGCTCTACACGTCGGGCACGACGGGCCGGCCGAAGGGTGTGCGCCGGCCTCCGCCGGAGGGGCCGCCGCCGGGCAACATCGGCCGGGGCGGGATGCAGATGCTGCAGGCGTGCCTCGGCGACGCGGCCGACCGCAGCCACCTGGTGTGCACGCCGCTCTACCACTCGGGCCCGCTGACCTACGCCGACGGCGCGTCGCTGCTCGGCGCGGATCTGGTGCTGCTCGACCGGTTCGACCCCGAGGGCGTGCTGCAGGTGATCGAGGAGCTCGGGATCAGCTCCACGTTCATGGTTCCGACCCAGTTCGTCCGCCTGCTGCGCCTGCCTGAGGAGGTGCGGCGGCGCTACGACCTGTCGTCGCTGCGGATGGTCGTGCACGGATCGGCGCCCGTCGCCCCCGATACCAAGCGGGCGATGATCGAGTGGCTCGGCCCGGTGCTGTTCGAGTTCTACGGAGGCACCGAGGGCGGCGGCGTGAGCATCGACTCCCCCACATGGCTCGAGCACCCGGGCTCTGTGGGCAAGCCGCGGGAGGGCCTCGGCCTCGAGGTGCGCGACGACGACGGCGTGGCGGTGGCGGCCGGCGTCGAGGGCCACGTGTGGTTCCGGGACGGCCAGCGCTTCGACTACAAGGACGACCCGGAGAAGACGGCCGGCGCGGTGGTCGACGGGTGGTTCACCCTCGGCGACATCGGGTACCTCGACGACGAGGGCTTCCTCTTCCTTTGCGACCGGCGGGCCGACGTGATCATCAGCGGCGGCGTGAACGTGTACCCCGCCCAGATCGAGGCGGTGCTGCTGGCGCACCCGGCGGTGGCCGACTGCTGCGTGGTGGGCGTGCCCGACGACGAGTGGGGCGAGTCGGTGCGGGCGGTGGTGCAGCCGGTGGCGGGCGAGGCGGCGGGCCCCGATCTCGAGGGCGTGCTGCTGGCGCACTGCCGGGACGGGCTGGCGGGCTACCAGGTGCCGCGGGCCGTCGACTTCGACGCCGAACTGCCCCGCACGGAGACGGGCAAGCTCGCCCGCCGCACGATCCGCGACCGCTACTGGGCGGGTCGGGACCGGAGGATCTGATGACGGTGCTGGTGGTCGAGCGCTCGGGCGGCGTGGTGACCGCCACCATGAACCGGCCCGAGCGGCGCAACGCCCTCGACGCCGATCTGTTCGAGGCGCTGCGGGCTCTGTTCATCGAGGTCGGTGAGCGCGACGACGACCGGGTTGTCGTGCTGACCGGCGCCGGCGGGACGTTCTCCTCGGGCGGCGACCTGGCCCCGGCCAACCCGAGCACCGACGACGTGGCCACGGTGATGCGGCGATTCGGACGAACTGCGCTGGCGTTGCACGAGTGCCCGAAGCCGGTGATCGCCGCGGTCGACGGGCCGGCGGTGGGTGCGGGCGTGAGCCTGGCGCTGGGG
>CAMFLJ010000043.1 GCA_945957335.1 uncultured Actinomycetes bacterium
GTTGGTGAGGGCGACCCCGGCGACGCCGAGCAGAAGGACCACTGCGACCCCCGCGGCGATGCCGACGAGGAGGCGGCGTCGGTGCTGGCCCGGCGGCGCGGGCAGGGCGGCGACGACGTCGGCCGGGGTCCGGGTGACGAGGTGCACCAGCGTGCACACGCCGAGGTAGCTGAGCCAGAGCCCGCCGACGAACGCCACCTGGGTGACGGCCTGGTCGTCGTTGAGGGCGACGTAGGCGCCGATCACGACGGCACCCGCTCCGAGCAGCACGGTCCCGCCCGTGGTCTGGCGGCGACGGTCGGCCCACGCCCGGAAGCGGGCCCACTCCCGGCTGGGGGTCGGCAGCGGCGCGTCGGCCCTGCGGGTGGCGGCGGCCAGCAGCAGGCCGTAGGCGGCCACGAACAGGCCGATCGTGCCGAGGTCGCCGAGCACGTTCCCGACCGCAGCGGCGACGGCCGCACCGAGTGGGCCATCCGAGATCCGGCTGCGCGCCACGAACTGGGCGATGGGCACGAGCAGGGCGAGGAGGAGGCCGGTGACCATCACGCCCCACCCGAGACGGCGCACGGCCCCGCGACGGCGCGAGGCCACGAAGATGCTGGCGGCGGCGAGCAGCGGGGCGGCGATCAGGCCGATGGTCATCACCAGCCCGGCGTAGGACTCCCAGCTCCAGACCTGCAGGTCGGAGAGCTTCTTGGTGATGTCGGCGAAGCTGTTGTTGAGCCCACCGGGGTTGCTCTGGCCGGTCGCCGCGCTGCTGGGCAGCGACAGGTTGGCGGTGATGATCGAGATCGAGTCGGAGAGGTCGAGCGCCGCCGCGCTCGGGTCGCTGCCGTTGTCCTGCGACTCGATGATCGCCTTGTGGGTGCGGTTCACGGCGGTGCGGAAGATGGAGCGGAACGAGTCGGTGTCGACCGCCGCCTCGACCGCCAGCTGCATGGCCGGCCGGTAGTTCACCGCCGTCTGGTTGCCGGCCCGGGCCAGCTGCTCGGTGATGCGCGACGCCAGCTCGGTGCGCACCTCGGGCTCGTCGAGGACGGCGACGGAACGGTCGGCGAAGGCATCGCTGTCGTACACCGTGTTGGACGCCCACGCGGCCAGCAGCCCGACGAAGAACGAGACGCACGAGAGGACCAGCAGCGCGATGCTGCCGGCGCGTCGTGCGCGTGAGCCCGCGGGACCGGCCGTCATGGCCCGGGAATGTAGCTGTCGACCTGCCTAGGCGGTCGGGCCGGGGGCGTCGGCGCGGAGCAGCGCCGCCGCGTCGATGACGATGGGGTCGATCCCGTCATCCCCCTCGGGCGCGGCGGCGACCTGCGCGAGCAGGTCGGCCCGCATGCGCTCCTCCCAGAACAGCCGGATGTGCTCGGCGACCTCACCGGCCGCCTCGGCGGGCGGTCGGTGGCGGAACTGGGCGGCGATGTCGTTCGCCATCCGGATCTGGGGCGGCTCGACCACGCCTCAGCCGCCCGCCACGGGCACCTGGTCGGCCGTCTGCTCGACCTCGGCAGGTGCGGTCAGCAGCGCCACCTGCACCGCGGTGACCTTGTACTCGGGGCAGTTGGTGGCCCAGTCGGAGTACTCGGTGGTCACGACGTTGGCCCGGGTGACGGGGTGGTGGAAGGTCGTGTAGACGACGCCCACCGGCATCCGGTCGGCGATCCGGGCCCGCAGGGTGGTCTCCCCTGCCCGGCTCGCCAGCGACACCCGGTCGCCGTCGGAGATGCCGCGCACCTCGGCGTCGTGGGGGTGGATCTCGAGGACGTCCTCGCCGTGCCAAGCCACGTTGGCGGTGCGGCGGGTCTGGGCGCCCACGTTGTACTGGGTGAGGATCCGCCCGGTGGTGAGGATGAGCGGGAACCGACGGGTGCTGCGCTCCCTGGTGGGGACGTAGGTGGTCTCCATGAAGCGGCCCTTGCCGCGGACGAAGCCGTCGACGTGCATGATCGGCGTGCCGTCCGGCGCAGCGTCGTTGCACGGCCACTGCACGCTGCCGACCTCGTCGAGCTTGGCGTGGGACACCCCGGCGAAGGTGGGCGTGGTGAGGGCGATCTCGTCCATGATCTGGGCGGCGTCGTCGTAGTGCATCGGGTAGCCCATGGCCTGGGCGATCTCCGAGACGATCTCCCACTCCTGCTTGCCGGTCTTCGGTGCCATCAGCGGCCGCACCCGGTTGATGCGGCGCTCGGCGTTGGTGAACGTGCCGTCCTTCTCGAGGAACGACGTGCCCGGCAGCAGCACGTGGGCGAACTTGGCGGTCTCGTTGACGAACAGGTCCTGCACGACGAGCAGGTCGAGGGCGGCGAGGGCGGCGTGCACGTGGGTGATGTTCGGGTCGGACTGCGCGATGTCCTCGCCCTGCACGAACAGCGCCCGGAACGAGCCGTCGAGCGCGGCGTCGAACATGTTGGGGATGCGCAGGCCGGGCTCGTCGAGGATCGGGGTGCCCCAGAGCTGCTCGTAGACCTCGCGGACACCGTCGTCGGAGACGTGGCGGTAGCCGGGCAGCTCGTGCGGGAACGAGCCCATGTCGCACGAGCCCTGCACGTTGTTCTGGCCGCGCAGCGGGTTCACGCCGACGCCGTCGCGCCCGATGTTGCCGGTGGCCATGGCCAGGTTGGCCATGCCCATCACCATCGTGGAGCCCTGGCTGTGCTCGGTGACGCCCAGGCCGTAGTAGATCGCCGAGTTGCCGCCGGTGGCGTAGAGGCGGGCGGCGGCCCGCAGCTCGGCCGCGGGCACCCCGGTGACCTCCTCGAGGGCCTCGGGCGAGTTCTCGGGCCGGGCGATGACCTCGGCCCACTCGTCGTAGCCCTCGCAGCGCTCGGCGACGAACTCGGTGTCGACGAGGCCCTCGGTGACCGCGACGTGGGCCATGGCGTTGACCACGGCGACGTTCGTCCCCGGGGCCAGCTGCAGGTGGTGGGTGGCCTCGATGTGGGGGGTGCGCACGAGGTCGATCCGCCGGGGGTCGATGACGATGAGCTTCGCCCCCTCCCGGAGCCGCCGCTTCATCCGGGAGGCGAACACCGGGTGGCCGTCGGTGGGGTTGGCACCGATCACCACGATCACGTCGGAGGCGGCGACGGACTTGAAGTCCTGCGTGCCGGCCGAGGTGCCGAAGGTCTGCTTGAGGCCGTACCCGGTCGGCGAGTGGCAGACCCGGGCGCAGGTGTCGACGTTGTTGTTGCCGAACGCGGCCCGCACCAGCTTCTGGACGACGTAGACCTCTTCGTTGGTGCAGCGCGACGAGGTGATGGCGCCGATCGAGCCCCGACCGTGCTCGCCCTGGATCTCCAGCAACCGGCGGGCGGTGAAGGAGATGGCCTCGTCCCAGGAGACGGGACGGAACTCCTCGGCGAGGGAGTCGCGCACCATCGGCTCGAGCACCCTGTCGGGGTGGCTGGCGTAGCCGAACGCGAAGCGGCCCTTGACGCAGCTGTGGCCCTCGTTGGCGCCGCCGGTCTTGGACGGGACCATCCGCACCAGCTCGTCGCCGCGCAGCTCGGCCCGGAACGAGCAGCCCACACCGCAGTAGGCGCAGGTGGTCTCGACGCTGCGGGTGGGCACGCCCAGCTCGATGACGGTGTTCTCCTGCAGCGTGGCCGTGGGGCAGGCCTGCACGCAGGCCCCGCACGACACGCAGTCGGAGTCGAAGAACCCGACGTCGGAGCCGGCGGCGATCTTGGAGGCGAAGCCCCGCCCGTCGACGGTGAGGGCGATGGTGCCCTGCACCTCGTCGCACGCCCGCACGCAGCGCGAGCACACGATGCACTTGGAGCCGTCGAACGTGAAGTACGGGTTGGAGGTGTCCTTCGGGGCGTCGAGGTGGTTGGCACCGGCGTCGACGCCCGAGCCGTAGCGGACCTCGCGCAGGCCGGTGACGCCGGCCATGTCCTGCAGCTCGCAGTCGCCGTTGGCCGAGCAGGTCAGGCAGTCGAGCGGGTGGTCGGAGATGTAGAGCTCCATGACCCCGCGGCGCAGCTTGGCGACCTTGTCGGTCTGGGTGCGCACGACCATGCCGTCGCTGACCGGGGTGGTGCACGAGGCCGGCGTGCCCTTGGCCCCGTCGATCTCCACCAGGCAGAGTCGGCAGGAGCCGAACGGCTCGAGCGAGTCGGTCGCGCACAGCTTGGGGACGTCGACGCCGGCGGTGGCGGCCGCGCGCATCACCGACGTGCCGGGGGCGACGTCGACCGAGATGCCGTCGATGGTGACCGAGACGGTGGCCTCGCCCGGGCGGGCGGGGGTGCCGAGGTCGGGTTGCTTGGCCAGGCTCACCGGAAGTCCTCCCCGAAGTGCTCCACCGCCGAGCGTACGGGCATGGGGGTGAGACCCCCCATCGCGCACAACGACCCGTCGGCCATCAGCTCGCAGAGGTCGTCGAGCAGCGCCAGGTTCGCGTCGCGGTCCTCGCCGGCCCGGATCTTGTCGATCACCTCGACGCCGCGCACCGAGCCGATGCGGCAGGGCGTGCACTTGCCGCACGACTCCTCGGCACAGAACTCCATGGCGAACCGGGCCATGCGCGACATGTCGACCGTGTCGTCGAAGACCACGACGCCGCCGTGTCCGACCATGGCGCCGACCGCGGCCATCTCCTCGTAGCCGACGGCCACGTCGAAGCGGCTCACCGGCAGGTAGGCACCCAGTGGGCCTCCGACCTGCACGGCCCGCACCGGGCGGCCCGAGGCGGTGCCGCCGCCGAACCCCTCGACGAGCTCGCCGAGGGTGACACCGAAGCCGGTCTCGACGATGCCGCCCTGCTTCACGTTGCCGGCCAGCTGGAAGACGCTGGTGCCCCGGGAGCGCCCGACGCCGTGCTCGGCGTAGGCCTGCGCGCCGTGGGCCAGCACCCAGGGCACCGAGGCCAGGGTGATGACGTTGTTGACCACGGTGGGGCGACCGAAGAGGCCCTCGAGGGCGGGGATCGGCGGCTTGGCCCGCACCTGGCCGCGCTTGCCCTCGAGGCTCTCGAGCATCGCCGTCTCCTCGCCGCAGATGTAGGCGCCCGCGCCGACGCGCACCTGCACGTCGAAGGAGAGGTCGGACCCGAGGACGTGCTCACCGAGCCAGCCCCGGGCGCGAGCGGCGTCGATGGCGGCCTCCATGGCCACGACGGCGTCCGGGTACTCGGAGCGGAGGTAGACGAAGCCCTCGGTGGCGCCGGTGGCGTAGGCGGCGATGGCCATGCCCTCGAGGAGGGTGAAGGGGTCGCCCTCCATCAGCATGCGGTCGGCGTAGGTGCCCGAGTCGCCCTCGTCGGCGTTGCAGCAGACGAACTTCACGTCGGCCTCGGCCCCGGCGACGGTGCGCCACTTGATGCCCGCGGGGAAGCCGGCGCCGCCCCGGCCGCGGAGGCCCGAGTCGACGACGGCCTCGACCACGGCCTCGGGGCCCATGGCCAGCGCGGCGCGCAGCCCGGCCATGCCGCCGTGGCGCTCGAAGTCGTCGGCCGATCGGGGGTCGACGACCCCGACCCGGGCGAAGGTGAGGCGCTGCTGGCGCCGCAACCAGTCGAGCTCGTCGACCGGGCCGAGGCCGGATGCGGTGCCGTCCAGCATCCCCTCGCCGATCAGGCCGTCGACCCGCTCGGGCTCGACGGGGCCGTAGCCCACCCGACCCTGGGGCGTCTCGACCTCCACGAGCGGCTCGAGCCAGAGCATCCCCCGAGAGCCGGTGCGGACGAGGTCGACCTCGATGCCACGGGCCGCTGCCACGGCCGCGATCCGCTCGGCGACCTCGTCGGCCCCGACGGAGCGAGCCGCCGAGTCGCGGGGCACGAACACCCGGGCGGTCACAGGTCCCCCAGGATGGCGTCGAGGCGGTCGGGGGTGACCCGGCCCCGCAGGACGCCGTCGACCTGCACCGACGGGCCGAGGGCGCAGTTGCCGAGGCAGAAGACCTCGTCGAGCGTGACCCCGCCGTCGCCGGTCGTCTCACCGAAGCCGACGCCGAGCGAGTCGCGGGCGTGGGCGGCGAGGGCCTCGGCCCCGACCGACTGGCACGCCTCGGCCCGGCAGATGCGCACGGTGGACCGTCCCGATGGCGCCGTCCGGAAGTCCGTGTAGAAGGTGACCACGCCGTGCACCTCGGCCACCGCGACGTTGAGCACGTCGGCCACGACGGCGACGTCGCCCGGCTCGATGTGGCCGAGCTGGTCGTTCACGGCGTGCAGCACGGGGAGCAACGGGCCCCGGAGGCCCAGGTGGGCCTCGGTGATCTCGCGCACCCGGGCCGAGCGGGCGTCGGCCATCTCCCCCGACGTCATTGGTGAAGGGTGCACCGGCGGCACAGGTGTCGTCAAAGCGCTCAGGCGTACACGTTGAACGCGTCGCCCCGCACGAACCCGGCGAGGGTGAGCCCGGCCGCGGTGGCCGTCTCGACGGCGAGCGCCGAGGGGGCCGACACCGCGATGACCGCCTCGAAGCCGGCGGCCCACGCCTTCTGCACCATCTCGAAGCTGGCCCGGCCGCTCACGAACAGGCCCTGGCCGGTGGCCGGCAGGCGGTCGTCGAGCAGCAGCCGACCCACGACCTTGTCGACGGCGTTGTGGCGTCCGATGTCCTCGCGCACGACGTCGATGGCGCCGGTGCGGTCGAAGGAGGCAGCGGCGTGGGCCGAGCCGGTGCGGGTGAAGAGGTCCTGCTCGGCGCGCACCTTCTCGGTGACGGCGTAGAGCACCTGCGGGTCCCAGGGATCGTGGGCCGGGAGCGGTTCGAGGCGGTCGCGCAGGTCGTCGAGCTGGGTGCTGCCGCAGATCCCGCACGACGACGACGTGGTGCCGAGCCGGGCGGCCGGCTCGGGAGCCACTCCCCCGGTGTCGACGCTGACCACGTTGAACTCGGTCTCGACGGCCGAGCCGGTGCCGCAGTAGCGGCACGTCAGCACGGGGGCGCCGGCCAGGAGCCCGTCGGTGAAGCAGAAGCCGATGGCCAGCTCGAAGTCGTGGCCGGGGGTGCGCATGGTGGTGGCCACCCGCACGCCGTCGAGGCGGATCTCGAGGGGCTCCTCGACGATCACGTCGTCGGGCCGGCGGCCCTGGTCGACGGCGCCGGCCTCGGTGACACGGCGGGCGAGCACCTGCTCGCTGCGGCCCCGGGACATGCCCGACACGCTACCGATCGGCCTCCGATCAGGGACAGGGCCCGAACGGGACGACCGAGACCGGTTCCGGAATCGTGCCCGCTGCCCCCGGGACGACGGAGCCCGCTCCGGCGACCGTCGCGGCCGGCAGCGTCCCGCCGACGGACTCGATAGCGCTCGATGCTCCGGCCCCGAGCACCACCACCGCCGCCGGGCCGATCATCGTAGGGACGACCGGTAGGAGCTCGGAGTCGACCGTCGGCTGCGGGCCCGACATCCCCCACCGCCCCAAGGCGAGGAGGGTGGCCGTGTCGATCCGGCCGTCGATCGTCAGGTGGTCAGCGGCGAGGTCGACCAGCGACTGGACGCCGCCGACCGATCCGGCGAGCACCGGCAGGCGGGCCGCCACGATCTGCAGGAAGGTGCGCTGGCGCAAGGCTCGACCGAAGTCGCTGGTGGGGTCCTCGACCCAGCGCCCGCTGGCCGACAGGGTCTCCAGGTGCCGGCTGCGAGCGAGAGCGAGAGCGGTGCCGCCGTCAACCACCGTGCACTCCGCTGGGTCGAGCCGAAGGCCTGTCGCCTGGTCGCGAATCGTCTCGTGCACGCTCAACGGCACGCCCCCCTCCGCGTCGACAAGGCCGATGAAGCTCGCGAAGTCGAGCTCCGCATAGCCCGAGATCGGGATGCCGAGCTGGCTCTCGACGGTCTCAACCAGCCCGGAGGGGCCACCCGTGGCGAACCTCGCGTTGAGCCGCCCATCGGCGCCGAGCGCAGGGTTCAGCACCAGGTCTCGGGGAAGCGAGAGAAGCACGACCCGTCGCTCGGCGGGGACGACCCGCACGACGATCATGGTGTCGGACCGGGCGCCGGTGACGGTCCCGTCGTCGTCGGCCGTGCCCTCCCGCGAGTCGGACCCGATGAGAAGCAGGTTGAACGGCTCGTCGAGGTTCACCGGCGGCGCCGCGAACTCGACGTCGACCCGGTGGATCTGCGACGTCCGCCAGAGGCCGTAGCCGGCCAGCGCGGCGATGACGACCGCCATCGAGGTCAGCACCGAGCCGGCGGCCAGGGCGAGCCGTCGACGGCTGCGTCGACGTCGGCCGAGGCGGTGCGCTCCGGCACGGAACTCGTCGTCGGGCGTGAAGCCCCGCGGGTCGTCGAGGTGATCGAGGTTCATGGCTCCTCCAGTCGGGGTGCCGTCGTCGTGGGGAGGAGCACCGGTTGGGCGAGCGCCGACCGCAGCGCCGCCAGGCCGCGTGACGCGTGCTGCTTCACGGTGCCGGCGGAGCAGCCGAGCTGGGCGGCGACCTCGGCCTCGGGCAGGTCGGCGAGGTACCGCAGCACCACGACCTCGCGCTGGCGCCGGGGAAGCGCCTCGAGGGCCCGGACCAGCTCGACCCGCTCGGTCGAGAGGGGGCCGTGATCGGCCGACTCCCCCGGTGCCGACTCCGCCACACGGCCCCGACGCCGGAGCAGGTCGATCGCCAGGTTGGCCGCCACCCGCGACACCCATGCCTCGGGGTGGCCCGACGCCCGG
Source organism: uncultured Actinomycetes bacterium (assembly GCA_945957335.1). Classification (GTDB taxonomy): domain Bacteria; phylum Actinomycetota; class Acidimicrobiia; order Acidimicrobiales; family Acidimicrobilacustridaceae; genus CAMFLJ01. Next base: position 8,624 of record CAMFLJ010000043.1, read on the forward strand.
CGCCAGTGGGCGTACGCCCGGGCCATCGCCTCCTGGGCGACGTCACGTGCGTCCTCCCGCCCACCGAGCATGCGGAAGGAGACCCGGTAGGCGATCCCCGCCAGGTCGTCGAACCGCTCTTCGTAGCCGCCGCGCTCCATCACACCTTTCAACGTGCGAGGGGTCGATCCGGTTGACAGCCTCCCAGGACCGCGTGCCGACGCTGGCGTACCGTCCTCTGCATGGCACCCGAGCTGCACCCGGCGCTGGCCCCCGTGGCGTTCCTCCTCGGTGAGTGGGAGGGGCCCGGCGAGGGCGAGTACCCGACGATCACCCCGTTCGCCTACACCGAGCACCTCACGTTCGGCCACGTCGGGAAGCCGTTCCTGTCGTACCTCCAGCGCACGTGGGCCGCCGACGGCTCGCCGATGCACACCGAGACGGGCTACCTCCGCGTCACCGGCCCGGCCGGCCACGGCCATGCCGTCGAGCTGGTCCTCTCGATGCCCACCGGCGTCGTGGAGGTGCTGGCCGGCACCGTCGTCGACGACGACATCAGCCTGACCAGCACGCTCGTCGGGCTGAGCCCCACCGCGAAGCGGGTCGACGCCACCGAGCGCCGCTTCCGCATGGAGGGCGAGCTGCTGGTGGTGGACATGGGGATGGACGCCGTCGAGGCCGGCTTCCACCACCACCTCCGCAGCGAGCTCCACCGCCCCTGACCAAATCCCGGTGGCTCGATCCGCGCCCCTCCAGGGGCGCGAGACGAGCCACGGGGTGCTCCGGGGCGGGGGACGCGGAAGGGGCGCCCCGGGGGGCGCCCCGGCGAACAGTAGAGGTGTCGGGGCCGGGGGGGCCGAAGTCCGCCAAGCCGCCGGGCCGGCCCCCCCGGGGGTCGGCCGGCTTGTCGGCGACGACGGCCTCGGTGGTGAGGAAGAGGGCCGCAATCGACGCCGCGTTCTGCAGCGCCGAGCGGGTGACCTTGGCGGCGTCGATGATGCCGGCCTTGACCAGGTCCTCGTACTCGCCGGTGGCGGCGTTGAGGCCCTCGCTCGGGGTGTCGAGGTTGCGCACCCGGTCGACCACGACGCCACCCTCGAGGCCGGCGTTGGTGGCGATCTGCTTGAGGGGCTCCTCGAGGGCGTGGGCCACGATGCGGGCACCCGTGGCCTCGTCGGCCGAGAGGTCCTTGGCGGCGTCGAGCACGCGGGCCTGGGCCCGCAGCAGGGTGACGCCACCGCCGGCGACCACGCCTTCCTCGATGGCGGCCTTGGTGGTGGAGACCGCGTCCTCGATGCGGTGCTTCTTCTCCTTGAGCTCGACCTCGGTGGCGGCGCCGACCTTCAGCACGGCGACACCGCCGGAGAGCTTGGCCAGGCGCTCCTGGAGCTTCTCGCGGTCGTAGTCCGAGTCGGTGTTCTCGATCTCGGCCTTGATCTGGGCGACGCGGCCGTTGATGTCGTTGTCGTCGCCGGCGCCCTCGATGATGGTCGTCTCGTCCTTGGTGACGACGACCTTGCGGGCCTGGCCGAGCAGGTCGAGGGTGGTGTTCTCGATCTTCAGGCCGACGTCCTCGGTGATGACCTGGCCGCCGGTGAGGATGGCCATGTCCTGCAGCATCGCCTTGCGGCGGTCGCCGAAGCCGGGGGCCTTGAGGGCCACGGCGTTGAAGGTGCCACGGATCTTGTTGACCACGAGGGTGGCCAGGGCCTCGCCCTCGACGTCCTCGGCGATGATCACGAGCGGCTTGCCGGTCTGCATGACCTTCTCGAGCACGGGCACGAGGTCGCGGACGGCGGTGATCTTCGAGCCGACGAGGAGGATGTAGGGGTTCTCGAGGACGGCTTCCATCCGCTCGGCGTCGGTGACGAAGTAGGGCGAGATGTAGCCCTTGTCGAAGCGCATGCCCTCGACGAGGTCCATCTCCATGCCGAAGGTGTTGGACTCCTCGACGGTGATGACGCCGTCCTTGCCGACCTTGTCGATGGCGTCGGCGATGGTGGCGCCGATCTCCGGGTCGGCCGACGACACGCCGGCGACCTGGGCGATCTGGCTCTTGTCCTCGACCTCGACGGCGACGTCGCGGATGCCCTCGACGGCGGCGGCCACGGCGGCCTCGATGCCCTTCTTCAGCGACATCGGGTTGGCGCCGGCGGCGACGTTGCGGAGGCCCTCGCGGACCATCGACCAGGCGAGCACGGTGGCGGTGGTGGTGCCGTCACCCGCGACGTCGTCGGTCTTCTTGGCGACCTCCTTGACGAGCTCGGCGCCGATGCGCTCGTAGGGGTCCTCGAGCTCGATCTCCTTGGCGATGGAGACGCCGTCGTTGGTGATCGTGGGGGCGCCCCACTTCTTGTCGAGCACCACGTTGCGGCCCTTCGGGCCGAGGGTGACGCGAACGGCGTCGGCGAGCTGGTTCATGCCCCGCTCGAGCGAACGGCGTGCTTCCTCGTCGAACGAGATGATCTTCGACATCTGGTGATTCCCTCCGTTGGGATGCGCGGGCTGGGTGCGCTGTCTGCTGCGGTGACCGGAGTTAGCACTCTCGGCCTGAGACTGCTAACAGGAAACCACCGCGCGCACCGGATCGCAACCCGGGCGGAGAGAAGCGGGGGGCTCAGGCGCCCCCGGCCACCGCCTGCATGATCGACACGGTGACGCCGTCGGGCACGGGCGTGTCGAGGCCCTGGAGGAAGCGGACGTCGTCGTCGTCGACGAACACGTTGACGTAGCGCACGAGGGCACCGTCGTCGTCGAGGAGCTTGGCCGAGAAGCCCGGGTGGGCGGCGTCGAGGTTGGTCAGCAGCTCGGACACCGTGGCGCCCTCGACCGAGACCGTGGACTGGCCGGCGGTCAGGGTGCGGAAGACAGGGGGGACGCGGACGGTGACGCTCATTGGTTTCGATCCTCGATGGTCGAGCGGCGGACGCCGGGGAGCCTAGCGAGTGGCAGGCCCGAGGCGGTCAGGACCTACAGGTCGAGCGGCAGGCGCTGGACACCGTCACGACCGGCCTGCTTGGCCCGGTACATCGCCTGGTCGGCCCGGGCGATCACGTCGTCGGCGGTGTCGCCCTTCTCCATCATCGTGACCCCGATGCTCATGGTCACGACGATCGGGCCCGACGGCCCCTCGATCGGGCGGCACGTCGCCCGGCGCATGTCGTCGGCGACCGAGAGGGCCTCGTCGACGCCGTGGAGGTGGTGCAGCACCACCAGGAGCTCGTCGCCGCCGATGCGGGCGACGAGGTCGTCCTCCCGGACCGAGGCCCGGACCCGCCCGGCGATCTCGCGCAGCACGAGGTCGCCGACGGCGTGGCCGAAGCCGTCGTTGACCTCCTTGAAGTCGTCGAGGTCGCAGAAGAGCACGGCCGACTCGCTGCCGGGCCGACGACCGTCGCCGCCGATGACGTCGAGGCGCTCGAGGATCTCGTTGCGGTTGAGCAGCCCGGTGAGCTGGTCGTGCCGGGCCCGGTAGTGGAGCTCCCGCTCGGCCTCGACCTCGGCGTCGATGAGGCGCACCGAGAGCGCCGTGCCGTCGCGGTTGCCGTCGGCGTCGATGAAGGGCCGGGTCTGGAACTCCAGCCAGTGCATCTCGCCGTCGGCGGCCGGCAGGTCGAAGCGGAGGGTCTGGCTCACCCCCCGGGCGTTGAGCTCGAGGGACCGCTCCAGCTCGGGCCGGATCTCGGCCCGCACGATGTCGAGGATGCGCAGGCCCACCCAGTCGTTGGGGTCCCAGCCGAGCATCCCGTAGAGGTTCGGGGAGGCCCACCTGATCACGCCGTCACGCTCGAGGATCACCCCGTCGGTGACGTGGTCGACGAGGAGGCGGTAGCGCTGCTCGCTCTGGCGCAGCTCCTCGAGGGCCTCGACCTCCCCGGTGACGTCGCGCCACGAGGACAGCGACCGTCCGCTGAAGCCACCATCGGGGTCGGGCAGGGGCCGCACCCGCGAGTCGAGCCATCGGTAGGAGCCGTCGCGGTGGCGCACGCGCACCCGGCCACCGACTTCCCTGCCGGACGCGATGAACGGGCGGGCGCCCTCGACCGCAGGCTGGTCGTCAGGGTGGACGAGCTCGCTGCCCGGGAACGAGAGGAACTCCTCGGGCGTGTAGCCGAGGACCTCCTGCACCGACGGGGAGATCCACTCGTTGCGGTCGACCCAACCGATGAGGATGAGGTCGCGCGACGACTCGGCCACCAGACGGAACACGTCGGCGAGCGCGTCGGCACCCGGGCCCGTGACCCGCCCAGCTCCCTCTGCGTCGTCGCTCACCACACCTCCCGCTGCCGACGACCGGCACCGCAGGCCCCCGGCCTCGGGCAGGGTACTTCTCAGCGCAAAGGATCGTCCTCGCGCCCCACCTTGCGGGAGGTGGAAGGCTCGCCGACGATGGAGCGGTGACCCCACCCGCCGTGCGCACCCACGACGCCGCCGAGTTCGACCTCGACGCGCTGGTGGCGGCCAAGGGCACCACGACGGTGTCGGTGTGCATCCCGGCCCGCAACGAGGAGCCCACGGTTGGCGCCATCGTGGGCACGATCCGCACCCGCCTGGTCGAGGGGCTGGGCCTGGTCGACGAGATCGTGGTGGTCGACGACCACTCGACCGACCGCACCGGCCAGGAGGCCACCGCCGCCGGCGCCCGCGTGGTGTCGGCCGCCGACGTGCTCGCCGACCACGGCCGTGGCCACGGCAAGGGCGAGGCGCTCTGGAAGTCGGTGTTCGCCTCCACCGGCGAGGTGATCGTGTGGTGCGACGCCGACGTGCGCGACTTCGACCCCCGCTTCATCACCGGCCTGCTCGGCCCGCTCCTCACCGATCCCACGATCGGGTTCGTGAAGGGCTTCTACGAGCGACCCGACGACGGCCACGTCCGCGGCGGCGGGCGGGTCACCGAGCTGGTCGCCCGGCCCCTGCTCACGATGCTCTTCCCCGACCTGGCCGGCATCGTCCAACCCCTCTCCGGCGAGTACGGGGGACGACGGGCGGTGCTCGAGCAGGTGCCCTTCGTCGAGGGCTACGGCGTCGACATCGGCCTGCTCATCGACATCGCCCGCCGCTTCGGCGTGGGCTCGCTGGCCCAGGTCGACCTCGGGCAGCGCATCCACCGCAACCGGCCGCTGCACGAGCTGTCGCCCATGGCCGCCCAGGTGATGCAGGCCGCCCTGCACCGCGTCGATGCGGGGCTCGTGCCCGAGCGCTTCACGATGAGCCCGCCCGACCTCGAACCGGTCGAGATCGCCTACCGCGAGCGGGCACCGCTGGCCACCCTCGACGAGTACCGGGCCGTCCACCCCGGCTGACCCGGCGCTCCAACCTCTAGCGTCCCGGGTCATGGACTTCGGGATCATCTTCGCCAACACCGGCGCCTACGCCGGCCCCGAGGGCGCGGCCACCATGGGGCGCCTCGCCGAGGAGCACGGCTTCGAGAGCATCTGGACCGTCGAGCACGTCGTGGTGCCGAAGGGCTACGAGTCGGAGTACCCCTACAGCCGCGAGGGCCGCATGCCCGGGCCCGAGAACGCCCCGGTGCCCGACCCGCTGGCCTGGCTCACGTGGGTCGGCGCCCACACCACCACGCTCAAGCTGGGCACCGGCATCCTGATCCTCCCCCAGCGCAACCCGCTGGTGCTGGCCAAGGAGACCTCGACCATCGATCAGCTCACCGGCGGCCGGCTGCTGCTCGGCATCGGCGTCGGCTGGCTCCGTGAGGAGTTCGACGCCCTCGGCGTCGAGTGGGGCGACCGCGCCGCCCACACCGACGACAACGTGCACGCGCTGCGCGCGCTGTGGGCCGAGGGCGAGGCCTCCTACGAGGGCACCCACAACTCGTTCACCGAGGTCTACAGCGAGCCCAAGCCGGTCAGCGGCGCCGTGCCGGTGGTGGTCGGTGGCCACTCGAAGGCCGCGGCCCGCCGCGCCGGGCGCCTCGGCGACGGCTTCTTCCCCGCCGACGGCCGCTCGCTGCCCGAGCTGCTCCCGGTGATGCGCGCCGCCGCCGAGGAGGCCGGGCGCGACCCCGACGCCATCGAGATCACCACCGGCGGCAAGCCCGACCCCGACTTCATCAAGGCGCTGGCCGACCAAGGGGTGAGCCGCTTCGTGATCGCTCCTCCGGCGATGCACCCGGGCAAGCTGCCCGAGGCCATGGGCCGCTTCGCCGACGAGGTGATGGCGAAGGTCTGACCCCGCTCAGCCGGGAAGGGTGGCCAGGTGCTCGGCCACCACCTCGGCGGCGAGGCGCCCGGGACGGGCCAGCGACTCGTCGGAGCCGAAGCGCTCGGTGAGCGACACCACGGTGAGACCGTCGGGCAGCGCCGGGAGCGGCTCGACGACCTCGCCCACCACCGCCAGGCAGGGCACACCGAGCGCGTGGGCCAGCGACGCCACGCCACCCACGACCTTGCCGTCGAACGACTCGTCGTCGAGGAAGCCCTCACCGGTGACGACGAGGTCGGCTCCCTCGATCGCGGCGTCGAGCTCGAGCTCGTCGGCCACCACGTCGAAGCCGGACACCAGCTCGGCGCCCACCGTGGCCAGCCCACCCGCCAGGCCGCCCGCGGCACCGCTGCCCTCCAGGGCCTGCACATCGACGCCCGACTCGTCGAGGAACACCTGGGCCAGCCGCTCGAGGCGGCGGCGCAGCAGCTCGACCTGGGTGCGGCCGGCGCCCTTCTGCGGGGCGAACACGGTGGCGGCGTCGACGAAGCGGGTGCGCACGTCGCACGCCACCACCAGCTCGATGCCGCGCAGGCGCTGGGTGGGGTGCATGGCTCGCAGCGCTCCCAGCCCGCCGTCGGTGGTGGCCGACCCGCCGACGCCGACGAGCACCCGGCGGGCCCCCGACTCGACGGCGATCGAGATCAGCTCCCCGGTTCCCGCGGTGGTCGCGTCGACGGGGTCGTTGCCCTCGGCGCCGCCGACCAGGTCGAGGCCCGAGGCGGCCGCCATCTCGATCACCGCGAGGCGCTTCGACAGGCGCCAGCCGGCCTCGACCGGACGCCCGTCCGGGCCGCTCACCGTCGACGTGCGGTTGGCCCCGCCCAGCGCGTCGAGGAAGCCCTCTCCCCCGTCGGCCATGGGCAGCTCGACGGTGTCGTGGCCGAGCTCCCACAGGCGGTCGGCCACCGCCCGGGCCACGGCGCGCGCGGTGGCGGTGCCCTTGAACTTGTCGGGAGCGACGACCACGCGCACCGCCACAGTGAAGCAGCGCAGGGGGCGGACGAGCGCCGGTCGGCCGGTCGTGCGGCCCGGCGGGTGGAGAATGGGGGAATGCCCCATCGCCCCGTCGTGATCGTGTCGAACCGCGGACCGCTGTCGTTCCGCCGCGGCGACGACGGCGGGCTGGTGGCCCGCAAGGGGGCCGGCGGGCTGGTCTCGGGCCTGGCCCCACTCGTGAGCGGCACCGACGCCCTGTGGGTCGCGGCGGCCATCTCCGACGCCGACCGCGAGGCCGCCGCCCAGGGAGTCGTCGACGCCGAGGGCATGCACGTCCGCCTGCTCGCGATCGACCCGGAGCTCTACCGGGCGGCCTACGACGTGGTGTGCAACGCCACCCTCTG
>CAMFLJ010000044.1 GCA_945957335.1 uncultured Actinomycetes bacterium
CGCCTCGGCATCGAGGGCCGGGTCGAACCGGGCCCCGTCGTGCTCGGGCCCGTCCCGTGGCTCGTCATGGCCCGTCGCTCGACCGGCGCGACGCCGCCGGTCACCGCCGTCGCCGACGGCCTTCGCGCCGCCGGGCAGATCCCGTGGTTCCCCCCGAACGTGGCCGGCTGGCCGGGCGGCTCGGCGTGGTTCGCCAGCGCCACCGTCGTGGCCCGGGCCCAGCTGGCTGTGGCGATCGCCCACGCCACCGCCGGCGACCACCCGACCATGGCCGCCGCGACCGACGGCGACCTCGACGCCCTGGCCGACCGGCTCGGTGCGAGCTCCGGCTTCGCGGCCCCGAGCGCCGATGCCCTCCGCGCCGCGCCCGACCCGCACACCCGCCTCACCCTCGCCCTCGTGAGCCCGGAGGTCGTCCTGGCATGAGCCCCGACCCGCTCCCCCACCTCCCGGCCGGCCCCGCTGTCTCGCGCCGCCGCTTCCTCATCGGCGCCGCCGCCGGCGTGGCCACCGTGGTGGTGGCCTCGTGCTCGAGCGGCAGCCCGGGCGCGGCGGGTGGCGCCTCGGGCACCACGTCGACCCTCGCCGCCGGGCCGACCGCGATCCCGGCGAGCGGCGGGGACCGCGCCCTCGTCGTGGTCGAGCTCGACGGGGGCAACGACTCGCTCTCGATGCTCGTTCCGACCGACGGCCGCTACCGCGATGCCAGGCCCACCGTCGCCGTGCCCGAGGGTGACCTCGTCGCCCTCTCCGGGACCTCCGAGGTCGGCCTCCACCCTGCCCTGGCGCCGCTCGTGCCGCTCTGGGACAGCGGGCGGATGGCAGCGGTGCGCGGCATCGGCTTCCCCGACCCCGACCGCTCGCACTTCGTCTCGCTCGACCGCTGGTGGCACGCCGACCAGCCCCTCGGGACCGTCGGCTGGCTGGCACCGTGGCTCTCGTCGCTGCCGGCGGGCGCCGGGCGCCTCTCCGGCACCGCCGTGCAGGGGCGCTCGCCCATCCTGACCGGCGGCGACCGCCAGCCCACCGTGCTCATCGACCCCTCCCACTTCTCGCTCGACCGACCGGTCGCCACCGGTGTGCGGACGATGGCGGGCGGTGGCGCCGACGCCGCGTCGACCGACCTCCGCCAGGCCGCTCGGGCCGCCATGGCCGAGGCCGTCGACGCCATCACCGAGGTGGCCGCGCTCACGCCGGACGACGACGGCGGGCTCGACGCCAAGGACCCGCTCACCCGCGGCCTCGCGTTCGCCGCCGAGGTCGTGGCCGCGGCGACGGGCCCGACCGTGGTGGTCGTGTCGTCCGGGGGCTTCGACACCCACGCCGGGCAGGTCGCCACCCACCAGCGCCTGTACACCGACCTCGCGGCGGGCATCTCCGGGTTCTGGGCCCGCGCCGACCAGGGCGGCTTCGCCGACCGGGTGCTGATGGCCACGACGAGCGAGTTCGGTCGCCGCGTCGCCGAGAACGCGAGCGGGGGCACCGACCACGGCGCCGGCGGCGCCTCACTGCTGCTCGGCCCGGCGGTGGTGGCCGGGCTGCACGGCGACACGGACCTCGGCGACCTGCTCGACGGCGACGTCCGGCCCGTCGTCGACCCCCGGGTGCTGCAGGCCGCGTGCCTGACCTGGCTCGACGCCGACGTCGAGGGCCCGCTCGGTGGCAGCTGGGACGGCAGCGGCCTCGTCCGGGCCTGAGCCTCGCCCGCGCCGCTGCCCTACCGTCGGGGCATGCCCACCCGCAGCGCCGGCATCCTCCTGCACCGCACCGGCGCCGACGGCGGCATCGAGGTGCTGCTCGTCCACCCCGGCGGCCCGTTCTGGGCCCGCAAGGACGCCGGTGCGTGGTCGATCCCGAAGGGCGAGATCGCCGAGGGCGAGGACCCGCTGACGTGCGCCCGCCGTGAGTTCGCGGAGGAGCTCGGGCTGCCCGTGCCCGAGGGGACGGCGACACCGCTCGGCGAGGTGCGCCAGAAGGCCGGCAAGGTCGTGACGGCCTGGGCGGTCGAGGGCGACCTCGACGCGGCGTCGGTGGTGAGCAACACCTTCGCCATGGAGTGGCCACGCGGCTCCGGCCGCCTCCGGGACTTCCCGGAGGTCGACCGGGCCGAGTGGTTCGGTCTCGAGGAGGCCGCGGTGCGGATCCTCGACGGCCAGCGCCCGTTGCTCGACGCGCTGGCGGCCCTGAGGGCCTAGAGCATCGAGAGGATGTTCGAGCAGGCGCTCTGCTCGATGCCCGACTCGTCGACGGCCAGGTTGGTGATGGTGCCGTCCTCGATGATGGCGGCGTAGCGCTTGGAGCGCTTGCCCAGGCCGAAGCCGCTGCCGTCCATGACCAGGCCCATGGCCTCGGCGAAGGTGCCGCTGCCGTCGCCGACCATGACGATGTCGTCGCCGACGCCCTGCTCCTTGCCCCAGGCGTCCATCACCCAGGCGTCGTTGACCGCGATGCACACGATCTTGTCGACGCCCTTGCCCTTGAGGTCCTTGGCGCCCTCGACGAAGCCGGGCAGGTGCACCTTCGAGCACCCGGGCGTGTACGCCCCGGGCACCGCGAACAGCACCACGCGCCCGCTCCCCAGCAGCTCGCCGGAGGTGGTCTTCTGGGGCCCGCCCTCGGGACCCATCACGAACACCTCGACGTCCGGAACCTTGTCACCAGTCGTGATCGTCATGAGCGGGGAACCTACCGGACGATCCGCCCCTTCGCGACCCTCGCCGGGTCAGAAGTGGTCGGTGAGCTGGGAGAAGCGGTCGAGCTGCAGCAGGCGGGGTGCCGAGGGGTCGAGCTCGGCGTGCTCGAGGGCCCACGTGTGGTCGTTCGGGATGAACACCGCCCCCATGCCCACGGCCAGCGCCGGGTTCACGTCGGACTTGATCGAGTTGCCGATCATCCAGGTGCGGGCCGGGTCGAGCCCCTCGGCCTCGGCCAGCTCGGCGTAGACCGACGGCTCCTTCTCGGGCACCACCACCGCCCGGCGGAAGTGGTCGGCCAGGCCCGAGGCGTCGATCTTGCGCTGCTGCTCGACCGGGTCGCCCTTGGTGAGGAGCAGCACGTCGTGGCGCACCGACAGCGCGTCGAGCGTGGCGGCCACGTCGGGGATGAGCTCGATCTCGTGGTGCTCGAGGCGGTGGGCGAGGGCGACGATGTCGGCGGCCGTCTCCCCGTCGACCGGCCGCTCGGCCAGGTGCTCGAAGCAGTCGTGGAGGCTGCGCAGGAACACCTTCGAGCCGTAGCCGTGGGCCGCCGCGTTGGCCCGCTCGATGTCGTAGAGGATCTCCCGCACCGCCGCCGGGTCGAGGGTGGGATGGGCCATCCACCCGATGAAGTCGTCGATGGTGCGCTCGAAGAGCACGTTGTTCTCCCACAACGTGTCGTCGGCGTCGAAGATCAGGTGCTGGCGTCCGGTCGGCATCGCTCCTCCGCCACCCTGTCTACCGCCCGCCGACGCCGTGCCCGGCCGGGTTTCGCGCTGCTCACCGCCACGTCACCGACCGATCACCGTGCCGAAACACGCCTTCCGTACCGTGCCCTGGGTGCACGACGACGACACCCCTGTCGAGACCCCGGACCAGGCCTTCCTGCGCATCAGCCGGCGCTTCTGGCACGTGGTGGCCCGATCGGGCGACGTGGTGCCCGGAGGCCTGGTCCCCGTGACCCTGCTCGACGAGCAGCTGGTGCTCGGCCGCACCCTCGACGGCGAGCTCACCCTGCTCGACGATCTGTGCGCGCACCGCGGCGTGCGCCTGTCGATGGGCGCGCTGACCTCCGGCGGCTGCGTGCGCTGCCCGTACCACGGGTGGGAGTACGACCTCGACGGCCGCTGCACGGCGATCCCCCAACTCGACCACGACCGCATCCCGGCGACGGCGAGGGTGACGTCGTACCGGGTGGCCGAGCAGGCCGGCATGGTGTGGGCGTGCCTGGTCGGCGAGGACGAGCAGCCCGCTCCCCCACCCGAGCTGACCGAGGCCGACGACGCCGGGTTCGACCTGTTCGTCGGCGAACCACTCGACTGGGCGTGCTCCAGCTTCCGGGAGATCGAGAACTTCTGCGACGTCGCCCACTTCTCGATCCTCCACGCCGACACGTTCGGCAACGGGCGCGAGCCGGTGATCGCCCCCTACGAGGTGACGCTGCTCGACGACGGCCGCACCCTCTCGTTCGACGCCGCCTACCCGGCCTGCGATCCCTTCGCCGAGCCCGACGCCGAGGGCCACCGCCCGTCGTTCCCGTCGGTGTTCGGCTACCGGGTGCTGGCGCCGTTCACCGTGCGGCTCGAGGGCGCGGCCGGGCCCGGCACGGTGATGTGGATCCACTCGACCCCGACCAGCGCCCGCACGTGCCGGGTGTTCTGGGACACCGCCTTCCCCGTCGAGGCCCGCACCGACTTCGCCGCCTACGCCGAGTTCGAGGAGAAGGTGTGGGGCCCCGACCGGGCGATGGTCGAGGGCCAGCGGCCGGAGCTGCTCCCCCTCGACCTCACCGAGGAGCTGCACCTCCCGTTCGACCGCTTCGCCGTCGCCTACCGCCGCCTCCTCGGGGAGATGGGCTACCGGCTCTGAAGGCGGTCGTCGGCGTCGACGACGCTGCACAACCCGACTCCGAACCCTCGACCGGGGTGCGGTCGGGACAGGGGTCGAGGGCTTCGCCAACACGGCCACGTTCGAGCGGCACCGCTGCGGCATGACCCTGCCCCGCTCGCGGCAGGTCGCCAAGCGGGCAGCCCGGGTCGCGGCGTGGCCGGAGCTCGGTACCGCCTGGCGCGAGGGCCGCCTCACCGGCGCCCAGGTCGAGCTCGCCGCCTCGCTCGTGCCCGAGCGCCACGTCGAGCGCTTCGCCGAGACCGTCGATGACACCATCGCCATCCTCTCCCCGCTCACCGCCCACCAGAGCGACCGGGTGCTGCGCCACTGGGTGAGCGCCGCCGACGACATGGCGGTGCGCGAGGCCGTCGAGGCCGGCATCGACCCGACCGAGGTCGTGCCCGAGCGCGAGCTGTCGGCCACGCGCGTCGGAGGCGAGCTCGCCATCCGAGGCTTCCTCGACACCGACTCGGCCGCCCCCGTCGAGAAGGCCCTCGAGGCCGCCACCCGCGACGACCTCCCCGGCGAGCGCCGAACGCCCAAGCAGCGGCGGGCCGACGCGCTCGTCGCCATGAGCCAGGCCTACCTCGACTTGCTCGAGGGCCCCGACGCCAACCGGCGACGCGAGCGCCTCACCATCACCGCCGACGTGGTCACCCTCCACCGGGCGTGGCTCAAGGTCGCCGGTGTCGTGACGGCCGAGCAGCTCGAACGGTTCCTCGACGACCGGCCCGGGCTGGGCGAGCTCGACCGGGGCCTGTTCCTCACCGCCTTCGACGGCGGCGCACCCGACGCCACCACGCTCGACGGCAACCCCGTCACCGACAGCCTGCTGGCGTCGGTCGCGTCGGGCGGAGCCATGGAGCTGCTGCTCAGCGCCGACGGCCGCCTCCTCCACCTCGGCCGCACCACCCGCACCTTCACCCCCGCCCAACGCCGCGCCGTGCTCGCCCGCGACGGCGGTTGCCGGGGGTGCGGCGCCGACCCCTCCAAGTGCGACATCCACCACGTCGTGCCGTGGGAAGAAGGCGGCTGCACCGACATCGACAACGCCGTCGCCCTGTGCCGCCGCTGCCACCGCATGCTCCACCGACACCGGTGGCGCAACGAGATCGCCACCGACGGCACCTACACCCTCACCGTCGCAGGCGGGGCCACGAGGGTCAGCCGACCGCCCGGCATCGACCCGCTCCTCCCCCGGCTCCCTGTGGCCACCAGCTCCGAACCGGCACGACCCGCGGCCACCTCGCCACCGCCGACACGACGTCCCCGTTGCGACTGCCCCTGCCTCGAGCACCGCAGCCCCGCCGAGGAGGCCGAGCACCAACGTCACCGCCACCTCGTGCTCCAGCGGGCCCGCCGAGAGCTCGGCCTCTCCGCCGCCTGACCCTCCGATGCCGGGCCACGGGACGGCGGTGGACTGACTCGCCTCGTCAGCGGGAAGGAAGTCGGCACACCAAGCGGCGGCGGGAGCCCCACTTGCACCCGTGCGTCACGACGGCCGACACCGGAGACGGGCCCTCATCGGCTCGACGAGGTCGACGTCGCCGTCACGCACGTCGACCGACGGAGACACCCACCATGTACATCGGCATCGGCACCATCGTGATCATCGTGATCATCGTCCTCATCATCCTGGCCCTGCGCGGACGGGCCTGACCGGGGGACCTCGACCCGAGGCGGGCGCCGGTGCGCGCCCGCCTCGGGCCCTACGGGCGAGATGCGCCTCCGGGCGGATCATCGGGAGCCCCCAGACTCTGGGCGAAGGCGGAGCGCTCCCTTCGAGCAGACACCTGGGCCCGCCGGACCCACGCGTCAAGCTCGAGACGATCCGACACCACCAGCTCGATGCGTCCGTCCTCGAGGCGACGGAGCCGGCCGGCCTCCCGCAGGACGCGCCACAGGGCCCCGAGGTCACCCGTGGTGCACCGGCCACCGGCGAGGCGACGCAGGTCGTCGAGGTCCGCGACCACGAACGGTCCGCATTCGCTCACCGCAGGGCTCCTGACCGTTCGATGACCGGCTCGGCACCGACCGACGGGATCGTCTCACCTCGTTGTGAGCGGTCCCGCCGGCCGGGGGGCCGAGACGCCACGACAGCCGTCGCGCCCGGGGGTGCCGACAGAGGATCGGGAGGGGTCAGGCCGTGGCCGCCCACTCAGGCAGGACGACTCGAACGCACGGCGACCACCAGCCCGCCCGCTGCGAGCAGGCCGGTCCCGACGATCACGCGCAACTTCCCCATCGCAGGCTCTCTCCCCGGCAACCGTGGGCTGTCCAGCGTCCGAACCCGCCGTCCCGCTCTCCCTACCCTGCGAGGAGTGGGGCAGACCGATGGTGCCGGTCGGCCTGCGTGATGACCGATGAGTTCCGGACGGCGGAGCCGTCGTACAGGTAGCCGACCAAGGGAGCCCAGATGCCGACGCTCGTCGTCCAGTACAAGACCAAGCCCGAGTGCGCCGACGAGAACCAACGCCTCGTCGAGCGGGTGTTCGCCGAGCTCGAGGAGGTCGAGGCGACCGGCTTCGGCTACGCCAGCTTCCGTCTCGCCGACGGTGTCTCGTTCCTCCACGTCGTGGTGGAGGAGGACGACCCGGGCTCCGTCTCGCTCGCGGACCTGCCTGCGTTCCAGGCGTTCCAGGCCGGGATCGCCGATCGGTGCGACGAGCAGCCCGTCGCCGTGCCCGTCACCGTCGTGGGCGCCCACCGCGCCTTCACCTGAGACCCAGAGACAGAGGACACGAGATGAACGAGGCCGAGGTCGTCGTCGACGACGAGGTGCCCGTGGTGCGCATCATCCGCGAGTTCGACGCGCCGGTGGAGGAGGTGTTCCGGGCCCATGTCGATCCCGAGGTGTTCGTCCGGTGGAACTGGGACGACGGCTGGTCGGTGCGGTTCGACCACTTCGACTGCCGGACCGGCGGCTCGTACCGGATCACCATGTCCGGCCCGGAGATGGAGGGAAGCGTCCACGGCTCGTTCCACGACGTCATCCCGAACGAGCGCATCGTGCAGACGTTCTCGCCCGACGCCGCGCCCGATCTCGTGGTGCTCGAGACGCACCGGTTCGAGGACCTCGGCGAGGGTCGCACCCGGCTCACCGCGCAGTCGCTGGTGGAGAGCTTCGACGTCCGCGACGCGTTCCTCGACGCCGGCCTGGTCGAGGGCTACGCACGCCTCGACGCGCTGCTCGCCGAGGGCTGACGGCCTGGCGCAGCCACCGAGGACCGGTCGGGGTCAGGCCCGCAACCGTGCCTCGGTGGCGTCGTCGCTCGGGAAGAAGAGCTCCACGCAGAGCTCCTCGAGGGTGACGTCGCGAGGAGTGCCGAACGTCGTGAGCGTCGTGAAGAACGAGAGCTCTCCCGCCGGGGTGGCGAGCCGGAACGGCACGAGCAGCGGCGGGTCGTCGCCCTCATCGGTTCGCTCGACCCGGTCGAGGCCGGCGACGGTCGGGTACGCCAGCACCTCCTGCTCGAGAGCGGCCAGCTCGGCGTCGCCGGTGAGCTCCACCGTGCGTCGGATCTGGCGGAGCAGGTAGGTCGCCCAGTCGGCGAAGTCGAGGGTGGCGGGGGCGAGGCCGTCGGGGTGGAGGCACACCCGGAACACGTTGAGGCGCGGCCTCACGACGTGGTCCGGCAGGCCGTCGACCAGGCGGGCGGCGGCGGCGTTGGCCAGCAACACGTCCCAACGTCGGTCGATGACCACGCCCGGGTACGGGTCGTGGGCGTCGAGCATCCGCCGCAGCGAGCCGAGCGCCCGTTCGAGGCCGGGATCGTCGAGCGCGCGCTCACCGAAGCGGGGCGCGTAGCCGGCGGCGAGCAGCATCCGGTTGCGCTCCCTCAGCGGCACGTCGAGGTGCTCCGCCACGGCGAGCACCAGCTCCGGGCTCGGTCGGGAGCGGCCCGTCTCCACGAAGCTGAGGTGGCGGGTCGACACCCCGACGTCGTGGGACAGGTCCATCTGGCTGCGGCGGCGGCGCGTGCGCCACTCCCGCATCAGCTCGCCGACCGTGGCCCGGGCCATGGCTCAGGCCGCCGCCGGGGCGAGCTCGCCGAAGAAGCCGACGATGCGGGTGAGGCGGCCGGTGTCGTCGAGCTGGGCGACGTCGGTGCCGGTGAGGACGACCGTGCCCTCGGGGTCGAGCAGCGCCCAGCCGTAGCGGGCCCAGCCGTGGTGCTCGTCGACGTCGGTGGTGCGCTCGAAGCGGTGCCCCGGGTAGTGCGAGAGCACGACGTCGGTGAGCGCGGTGATCTCGTCGAGGCCGCGGCCCTCGAGCGGCGGGTCGAGCAGCTCACCGTCGGTGGCCCACACCGACGCGAACCGCTCGGCGCGGCGGGTCGGGTCGGGGTCGCAGTAGGCGGCGATGTGGGTGTCGACGACGGTGGCGGTGTCGGTGGTCGTGCTCATCGTTGGTCCTCCTCGGTCCGGTGCGGCCGTTCGGCCACATCGGTGATCGTCGGGCACCGGCGGAGCCGGATCGATGACCCGTGAGGTAATGACGACGGCGACCCGCCGAGATGCCCTTCTGGCCGAAGTTGCGTGCCGCCGGCGGTGCGCAACCTCGGCCAGGAGCGAGAAGGGGGTCAGGCGGGAGGGGTGCCCAGGTCGGCGGCGACGAGGTCCTCGACCTGGTTCTTCAGCACCTTGCCCGTGGCGTTGTAGGGCAGCTCGGGCTTGAAGAGCACGTGGGTGGGCACCTTGTAGCCGGCGAGCTCGGCCGCGACCCAGGCCTTGACGTCGTCGACCTCGAGCACCTCGCCGTCGTGGAGGATGATCACCGCCGCGACCTCCTGGCCGAGCTGGTGGTGGGCGACGCCCACGACGCTGGCCTGGGAGATGGCCGGGTGCTCGACCAGGCGGTTCTCGATCTCGATCGGGTAGATGTTCTCGCCGCCCCGGATGATGAGGTCGCGCATGCGGCTCTCGAGCTGGAGCACCCCGTCGTGGAAGCGGCCGAAGTCGCCGGTGCGGTACCAGCGGTCGTCGTCGAGCGCCTCCGCGCTGGCCTTGGCGTTGTCCCAGTAGCCGAGGAACACGCAGGCGCCCCGGATGCAGATCTCGCCGACCTCGCCGTCGGGCAGGGGCTGGTCGTCGGCGCCGCGGATCTGGATCTCGCAGAGCGGCTCGACCGTGCCGACCGACGCCGGGTGCGACTCCATGGTGACGCCACCGAGACGGGAGCCCGAGCCCATGGTCTCGCTCATGCCGTAGCCCACGCCGAAGCGGGCCCACGGCATCTTCTTGGCGGCGAGGCGCATCAGCTCGGGTTGGAAGACGGCGCCGCCGCCACCGATGGTCATGACCGAGGTGGTGTCGAACTCGTCGAACTGCGGGTGCTCGAGCAGGCGCCACAGCTGGGTGGGAACCGCGCTCCAGGCCCCGACGTGGTGGTCCTGGGTGAGGGTGAGGTGGGTGAGCTCGTCCCACTTGCCGACCGGGGGGAACACCATCTTCTGCCCGGTGGAGGTCGCGACCGAGAGCGGCAGCGCACCCGACACGTGGAAGAGCGGCGACACGCAGAGCGTGGAGGGCTGCGGGCGGGGCGGGGCGTCGGCCGGCGGGGGCGGCATGAAGACGGCGGCCATGGCGCCCTGGAAGCCGATGACCTGGGCGATGTGCACGAACTGGCGGTGCGAGATCGTGGCGCCCTTGGGGCGGCCGGTGGTGCCGGAGGTGAACAGGATGATGGCGGGGTCGTCCTCGGCGATGGCGACGTCGGGCAGCGCTGGGTCGCCGTCACGGGCGGGGCCGAGGAGCGGCTCGAGCTCGGTGTCCTCGATGAGGATCAGGCCGTCGGGCACGCCGACCTCGCGGACGCGCTCGAGGCGGCGGGCGTCGCCGATGAGCACCTTGGGCTTGGTGAGCTCGATGCCGTGGGCGAACTCGTGCGGGGTCCACCAGCCGTTGAGGCTCGACACCACCGCGCCGCTCACGACGGTGGACCACCACGCCACGGTGTAGGCCGGCACGTTGGCGGCGGCGAAGGCCACCACGTCGCCCTTGCCCACGCCGTGGCCGGCGAGCACCTCGGCGATGCGGGCGGCGGAGGCCACGACGTCGCTGAACGAGAGCTCGATGCCGCGGTCGGGGAAGACCAGGTAGGGCGCGTCGGGGGTGCGTGTCGCCGCCGCCTGGAACTGGGCCCGGAGGTTGGGGTGGCGGTTCTTGAAGACGGTGACGGTGCTGCC
Organism: uncultured Actinomycetes bacterium; assembly: GCA_945957335.1. Taxonomy (GTDB): domain Bacteria; phylum Actinomycetota; class Acidimicrobiia; order Acidimicrobiales; family Acidimicrobilacustridaceae; genus CAMFLJ01. The sequence continues at coordinate 10,775 of CAMFLJ010000044.1, forward strand.
GAGCACGTCCTCCTCGGTGAGCTCGAACGGGCTCCCCTCGGCGAGCAGGCTCTCGATGCCCGGCGGCGGCGTCCAGCGATGGGTCAGCTCCGACAACGATGTCTCCCCCTGTGCGAAGTCCGGGGGGAACCCTAGGGCCTCCGCGCCGGGGCCGGGCACGGCTCAGGCGAGGGGGAGCTCGACGGTGACGCGGGTGCCCCGGCCGGGGGCGGACTCGACGCCGGCCCGCCCGCCGTGGGCCTCGGAGACGGCGGCCACGATCGACAGGCCGAGGCCCGAGCCGCCGCGGTCGCGGGCCCGCGAGGGGTCGGCCCGGTAGAAGCGCTCGAACACCCGGGCGGACACGTCGGGATCCATGCCGTCGCCCTCGTCGGCCACCATCAGGCGGGCGATCGGGCCCTCGCAGGCCACCGTGACGGTGACGGGGGTGCCGTCGGGGGTGTGGACCCGGGCGTTGGTGAGCAGGTTGGCCACGATCTGGCGGATGCGGCCCTCGTCACCGACCACCACCACGGGCGAGTCGGGCAGCTCGAGGCCGACGGGCTGGCCGGGGGCGACGGCGCGGGCGTCGAGCACGGCGTCGGAGGCGACGGCCACGAGGTCGACCGGCGCCTGCTCGAGCGGGCGGCCCTGGTCGAGGCGGGCCAGCACGAGGAGGTCGTCGACCAGCTCGGCCATGCGCTCGGACTCGGAGCGGATGCGGCGCAGCGCGTCGTCGCGGGCCTCGTCGGTGTCGATGGCGCCCGACTGCATGAGGTCGGTGTAGCCCCGGATCGACGTGAGCGGGGTGCGCAGCTCGTGGGAGGCGTCGGCGACGAAGCGGCGGAGGCGGTCCTCGGAGGCGGCGCGCTCGGCGAAGGCGAACTCGATCTGGTGGACCATCCCGTTGAACGCCTCGGTGAGCCGGCCCGCCTCGGTGCCGGCGGGGGCGGGCTCGAGGCGGGCACTGAGGTCGCCGTCGGCGATCTCGTCGGCGGTGCGGGCGAGGGCGTCGATGGGCCTCAGGCCGAGGCGGATCACCCACCACGCCACCAGGGCGAGCACGAGCAGCACCGCGCCGCTGGCGGCGAGGGTGAGGGCCGTGAGCTGGGCCGATGTCGCCTCGGTGAGCCCGAGGGGCAGGCCGGTGACGGTGACGGTGCCGTCTGTGTTGCGCACGACCACCATCCGCCAGTGGTCGCTGGAACCGACGGCCCCGACGGTGAACGGGCGCGACACGACCCCGGTCGAGTCGGGCAGGTGCGCCGCGATGTCGGACGCGGTGATCGAGGGGGCGGTCTGGTTCGCCCCCACGCCGTCGGAGATCACCGTGACCTCCCCGCTGGCCGACCACGAGGCGATGTAGAGCTCGCTGAAGGGCTGGCCCTGGCCGGCGCGCGGGAACTGGCTGCCGCCGGGGACCGGGCCGCCCGGCCGGCCGATGGCGTTGGAGAGGCGGTCGTCGATCTGCGAGTAGAGCGACGTGTTGACCGTGCGGATGATCACGACGTCGGCCACGGCCAGCACCACGGCGATGGCGGCGAAGGCGAGCAGGAGGCGCCGGCGGAGCGACACGTCAGTCCCTGCGCAGCACGTAGCCCACGCCGCGGACGGTGTGGATCAGCGGCTCGCCCAGTGGGTCGAGCTTCTTGCGGAGGTAGCTCACGTAGGTCTCGACGACGTTGGCGACGCCACCGAAGTCGTACTCCCACACGTGGTCGAGGATCTGGGCCCGGCTCAACACGCGATCCGGGTTGAGCAGGAAGAACCGCAGCAGCTTGAACTCGGTGGGCGAGAGCTCGACGGGCGTGCCGGCGCGCCACACGCGGTGGGCGTCCTCGTCCATCTCCAGGTCGGCGAACTCGAGCCGGCTCGGCGCCGAGGAGTCGGCTCCCGAGCGGCGGAGCGCGACCCGGACCCGGGCGAGGAGCTCCTCGAGCGAGAACGGCTTGGTGACGTAGTCGTCGCCGCCGAGGCTGAGGCCGCGCACCTTGTCCTCGGTGGCGTCGCGGGCGGTGAGGAAGATGACGGGGGCGGCCGAGCCGTCGGAGCGCAGGCGCCGGCACACCTCGAAGCCGTCGAGGTCGGGGAGCATCACGTCGAGCAGCAGCACGTCGGGCCGGAAGTCCTTGGCCGAGTCGAGCGCCTCGCGGCCGGTGGCCGCCTCCACCACGTCCATCTCGGCGTGGCGCAGGGCCGTGACGAGCAGGTAGCGGATGTTCTCCTCGTCGTCGACGACGAGGACTCGGGGCGAGCGCACTGCAGTGGCGGGCATGGAACCAGTGGACCGCCCGGGGGTGAGACGAGTCTGAAGGAATCCTGAGAATTCGGTGAGAACGCCGGAAACGCCCCCTCACCAGGGGTTTCGCCGTCCCAGTGCGCCCCACGAGACGCCGTCGGACATTCACAGGCACCTCACAGCCCACCTTCACCCCGCTCTGACGGGCGGCCCGCAGTGTGGCGGCATGGCTCCCGAACCGACCCTCCGGCTCCTCGACCACGAGGCGCCCACCGACGGCCCCGCTCCCGTCGTCGACGTCGTCGTGCCCGTCTACAACGAGGAGCGCGACGTGGCCACCAGCGTGCGCCGCCTCCACCGCTACCTGAGCGAGAGCTTCCCGTTCACCTTCCGCATCACGATCGCCGACAATGCGTCGACCGACCGCACCATGGAGATCGCCCTGGCGCTCGGCCGTGAGCTGCCCGAGGTGCGCGTCGCGCACCTCGACGAGAAGGGACGGGGCCGGGCACTGAAGGCGGTGTGGGGCGCGAGCGACGCCGACGTGCTCGCCTACCTCGACGTCGACCTCTCCACCGACCTCGACGCGCTCCTCCCGCTGGTGTCGCCCCTCGTGTCCGGGCACTCCGACGTCGCCATCGGCAGCCGCCTGAGCCCGATGTCGCGTGTGGTCCGAGGCCCGAAGCGCGAGCTGATCTCCCGCACCTACAACCTGATCCTGCGCACCACCCTGCACGCCCGGTTCTCCGACGCGCAGTGCGGCTTCAAGGCCATCCGGGCCGACCGGGCCCGGGTGCTGCTCCCGATGGTCGAGGACACCGGCTGGTTCTTCGACACCGAGCTGCTCGTGCTCGCCGAGCGGGCCGGCCTGCGGATCCACGAGGTGCCCGTCGACTGGGTCGACGACCCCGACTCGCGGGTCGACATCGTCTCCACCGCCGTCGCCGACCTCAAGGGCGTGTGGCGGGTCGGTCGGGCGCTGTCGTCGGGCAAGCTGCCGCTCTCGGCGCTGCGCGAGCAGGCCGAGGCCGAGGCCGCCGTGCACGCCCCACCCGGGCTGGTCGGCCAGATGGTGCGCTTCGGCACCGTCGGCGTGCTCAGCACCCTCGCCTACGTCGTGCTGTTCGTCTGGCTCCGCAACGACATGCCCGCCCAGCTCGCCAACCTGGTGGCGCTGCTCGTCACGGCGCTCGTGAACACCGCGACGAATGCCCGCGTCACGTTCAACCTGCCCGAGAGCGAGCGCGGCTGGCGCCTCCACCTGCGGGGCCTCGGCGTGTTCGGCATCGCCCTGGGCCTGACCAGCGGCTCGCTCGCCGTGCTCGGCGCCCTGGCCCCCACGGCCGGCGTGGCCGCCGAGACAGCGGTGCTCGTCGTCGCCAACGCGGTGGCCACCGTCGCCCGCTTCCTGCTCTACCGCTCGTGGGTGTTCCCCCGGGCGGTCGACGCGGCCCCTCCCCTGTCCTCCCCCGTCCACCCGATCGCCCCCCTCGTCGCCGAGCGCGACGACCACCTCGAAGAGGTCGCCCGATGACCACCTACGACCCACCCGTCTGGACCGACGCCGGTCCCACGCCGCCCACCGGCGGCATCACCTACGCGGCCACCACCGCGCCGCCTCCGCCACCCCCTCCCGCCGAGGTGCTGGTGCCGGGAGCGGAGGCCCCCGCCCCCGACGACGGCGGGCGACCGGCCGACCCGAGCTGGGCCCGACCGGCGCTGCTCGTGCTGCTGCTCGTCACCGCCGGGCTCTACCTCTGGGACCTCGGCTCGTCGGGCTGGGCGAACTCCTTCTACTCCGCGGCCGTGCAGGCCGGGACCCAGAGCTGGAAGGCGATGTTCTTCGGCAGCTCCGACGCCTCCAACTTCATCACCGTCGACAAGTCGCCGCTCTCGCTGTGGCCGATGGAGATCTCGGCGCGGATCTTCGGCGTGAACTCGTGGTCGATCCTCGTGCCCCAGGCCCTCATGGGCGTGGCGTCGGTCGGCGTGCTGTACGCCGCGGTGAAGCGCTGGCACGGCGCCACCGCCGGGCTCATCGCCGGCGCGGTGCTGGCCCTCACGCCGGTGGCCGCGCTGATGTTCCGGTTCAACAACCCCGACGCCATGCTCGTGCTGCTGCTCACGCTCTCGGCCTACGCGCTGGTGCGGGCCCTCGAGACCGGCGCCCGACGGTGGGTGATCGCGGTGGGCGCCTTCATCGGCCTGGCCTTCCTCGCCAAGTCGCTGCAGGCCCTCGTGGTGCTGCCCGGCTTCGCGTTCCTCTACCTGCTCGCCGCGCCCGGCAAGCTCACCCGGCGCCTCGTCGACATGGTGATCGCCGGCGTCGCCCTGCTCGTGGCCGGCGGCTGGTGGGTGGCGATCGTCGAGATGTGGCCGGCGTCGTCACGGCCCTACATCGGCGGCTCGCAGAACAACAGCTTCCTCGACCTCCTCTTCGGGTACAACGGCTTCGGCCGCCTCACCGGCAACGAGACGGGCAGCGTCGTGCCCGGCGGCGGTGCCGGCGGGGGCGGCACGAGCATGTGGGGGCCGACCGGCCTGACCCGCCTGTTCAACAGCTCCTTCGGCGGCCAGGCGTCGTGGCTGATCCCCACCGCGCTCGTGCTGTGCGTCGCCCTGCTGGTGTGGACGATCAAGCGCCCCCGCACCGACCGCATCCGGGCCTCGATGATCCTGTGGGGCAGCTGGCTGGTCGTCACCGGCCTCACCATCAGCCTCGGCAAGGGGATCATCCACGAGTACTACACGGTGGCCCTGGCCCCCGCGATCGGTGCCCTCTGCGGCATCGGCGTGGTGGAGCTGTGGCGCCGGCGGGAGAACCCGTTGGCCGCCGCCTCGCTGGCGCTCGCCTCGCTCTGCGCCGTGGTGTGGTCGGCCGTGCTGCTCGGCCGCAGCTCCAGCTTCGCCCCGTGGCTGCGGCCCACCGTGCTGGTGCTCGGCCTGATCGCCACCCTCGGCGTGCTGCTGATCTGGATCCTGCCGAAGAAGCTGGCGATGGCCGCGGTCGTGGCCGCCGGCGTGCTCGGCCTGGCCGGGGCGACGGCGTACACGCTCGAGACGGTCACCACGCCCCACAGCGGCGCCATCCCGACGGCGGGCCCGACCGTGGCCGGTGGCCGGGGCGGGTTCCCCGGCGGCGGGGCCGGAGGCTTCCCCGGTGG
>CAMFLJ010000045.1 GCA_945957335.1 uncultured Actinomycetes bacterium
GGACTGCCCCGGTGCGATGTTCACTGCCAGCCACAACCCCGCGGCCTACAACGGCATCAAGCTGTGCCGGGCAGGTGCGAAGCCCGTCGGCAAGGACACCGGGTTGACGACCATCAGCGACGACGTGATCGGCGGCGTCCCCGGCTACGACGGTCCGGCAGGCACGACGGTGGAGCGCGACGTACTTGCCGAATACGGCGAATTCCTGCGCTCGCTCGTTGATCTGGCCGGTCTTCGTCCGCTCAAGGTCGCCGTCGACGCGGGCAACGGCATGGCGGGCCACACCGCCCCTGCGGTGCTGGGGGCGATCCCGTCGCTCGAGGTGGCGCCGCTGTACTTCGAACTCGACGGCACGTTTCCCAACCACGAGGCGAACCCGCTCGACCCCGACAACCTCGTCGACCTCCAGGAGCACGTGATCGCCACGGGCGCCGACATCGGACTCGCCTTCGACGGTGACGCCGACCGCGTGTTCCTGGTCGACGACAAGGGGCAGCTCGTCTCCGGCTCGCTCACCACGGCGATCGTGGCCGACGTGATGCTGCGCAAGAACCCGGGCTCGACGGTGCTCTACAACCTGATCTGCTCGAAGGCCGTGCCCGAGGTCATCGCCGAGGCCGGCGGCACCGCCGTGCGCACCCGGGTCGGCCACTCCTACATCAAGCAGGTCATGGCCGACACCGGCGCCTGCTTCGGCGGCGAGCACTCCGGGCACTACTACTTCCGCGACAACTACCGGGCCGACTCCGGCATCATCGCCGCCATGACGGTGCTCGAGCTGGTGAGCGCCTCGGGCCTGCCGCTCTCCGAGCTGCGCAAGCCCTACGAGCGCTACGCCGACAGCGGCGAGATCAACACCGTCGTGCCCGACCCCCTCGCCGTGATCGAGGCCGTCGCCACCCACTACGCCGGCGCCGAGCAGGACCGCCTCGACGGGCTCACCGTCGACCTCACCGCCGACGCCGCCGACCCGTGGTGGTTCAACCTGCGGCCCTCGAACACCGAGCCGCTGCTGCGCCTCAACCTCGAAGCCGCCGACCGCGCCGCCTGCGACCGCCACGTCGCCGAGGTGCGGGCCCTGATCGCCGACGCCGCCGGCGCGGCCTGAACCGCAACACCGGAGGACCACGATGGCGCTCGACCCCCAGCTGCTGGAGATCCTGGCGTGCCCCGAGGACAAGGGTCCGCTGCTCTACTTCGCCGACGAGGGCACGCTCTACAACCCCCGCCTCAAGCGCCGCTACGAGGTGCGTGACGACATCCCGATCATGCTGGTCGACGAGGCCACCACGGTCGACGACGCCGAGCACGACCGGCTGATCGCCAAGGCCGAGGCCGACGGCATCACCCCGACGTTCGAGGCCTAGGCCGCCGGTGATCCTCGACACCTTCGGCATGTTCGACGCCGTCGCGGCGCTGCCCGAGCAGCTCACCGTGGCCGCCGACGCGGCCGAGGCCGCGCTGCCCGGCCTCGCCCTCCCGGCCCACGACGACATCGCCAACATCGTCGTGCTGGGCATGGGGGTGGCCGGCCAGGCCGGTGACGTCGTGCTGGAGGTCGCCGGGCCGCTCATGTCGGTGCCGGTGGTCGTCCACCGCGGCTACGGCGTGCCCAACTTCGTCGACCCCTCGACCCTCGTGGTGGCGATCTCGTTCGACGGCGACACCGAGGAGACCGTCGAGGGCGCCCTGAACGCCATCGACGACGGCGCCCGGCTGCTGGCGATCAGCAGGGGAGGGCGCCTGGCCGAGCTGGCCACGTCGTCCGGAGGCGCCCACATCACCGTCGAGCCCGACGCCCCCACGGAGCGCGCCGCCCTCGGTGCGCTCGCCGTGCCGGCCCTCCTGGCCCTCGACCGGGTGGGCTTCTTCCCCGGCGGGCGGGCCTGGATCGACGCCGCGGTCGAGCAGACCTCGCGCCGGCGCGACGCGCTGATCACCGAGGACAACCTCGCCCGCCGGCTGGCCCGCCGCCTCGGGCGCGCCTTCCCGATCGTCTACGGCGGCAACGGCCTCGGGGGCCTGGCGGCCGAGCGCTGGAAGACCCAGTTCAACGACAACGCCAAGGTGGCCGCCTTCGCCAACCAGGTGCCCGAGCTCACCCACAACGAGGTGTGCGGCTGGGGCCAGGACGGCGACGTGACCCGCCAGGTGTTCCAGCTGTTCCTGCTGCGTCACGACTTCGAGCACCCGCAGGTGTCGGCCCGCCTCGAGGTGGTCGACGAGATCCTCGACGAGGTGGTCGGGGCGGTGCACACCGTGGCCGCCGAGGGCGACGGGATGCTGGCCCAGCTCCTCGACCTGGTGCTGATCGGCGACTTCACCAGCCTGCACGCCGCGGCCGAGCAGGGCGTCGACCCCGGGCCGGTGCCCGCGGTGGCCGACATCGAAGGCCGCGTCGGGGCGCGCTGACCCCCCACTACACTGCGGCGCCGGGCTGACCGAACGGGTCAGAGGGCCCCAGCCCCGCTTCTCACGCACGCATGCCCGCTCCGGCCCAGGCCGGCGCCCACGGCGCGTGCTCCGCACCCGCATCGGCACCCCTCGCCGACGCGCCCCGCCCCGGAGGGCCCTCCGCATGACCCTGACCCTGACCCCCGAGATCTCCGACACCGGGATCGACTACAAGGTCGCCGACCTCTCCCTCGCCGGCTTCGGCCGCAAGGAGATCCAGCTCGCCGAGCACGAGATGCCCGGCCTCATGGCCCTGCGCGCCGAGTACGCCGACAGCCAGCCCCTCGCCGGGGCCCGCATCACCGGCTCGCTGCACATGACCATCCAGACCGCGGTGCTCATCGAGACCCTGGTCATCCTCGGCGCCGAGGTGCGCTGGGCCAGCTGCAACATCTTCTCCACCCAGGACCACGCCGCCGCCGCCGTGGTGGTCGGCCCCGAGGGCACCCTCGAGCGCCCCAAGGGCGTGCCGGTCTACGCCTGGAAGGGCGAGACCCTCGACGAGTACTGGTGGTGCACCGAGCAGATCCTGCGCTGGCCCGACGGCCAGGGCCCCAACATGATCCTCGACGACGGCGGCGACGCCACCCTCCTCGTGCACAAGGGCGTCGAGTACGAGCGCACCGGCGTGGTGCCCGAGCCCACCGAGGACGACTCCGAGGAGTGGACCGTGGTGCTCGGCGTGCTCAAGCGCACCGTCGCCGAGGGCACCAAGCTCTGGCACGGCATCGCCGAGGGCATCCAGGGCGTCACCGAGGAGACCACCACCGGCGTGCACCGGCTCTACCAGATGATGGAGGCCGGCCAGCTGCTGTTCCCGGCCATCAACGTCAACGACTCGGTCACCAAGTCGAAGTTCGACAACCTCTACGGCTGCCGCCACAGCCTCATCGACGGCATCAACCGCGCCACCGACGTCATGATCGGCGGCAAGGTCGCCCTGGTGTGCGGCTACGGCGACGTCGGCAAGGGCTGCGCCGCCTCGCTGCGCGGCCAGGGCGCCCGGGTCATCGTCACCGAGATCGACCCGATCTGCGCGCTGCAGGCCGCCATGGAGGGCTACCAGGTGGCCCGCATCGAGGACGTGCTCGACATCGTCGACATCTACGTCAGCGCCACCGGCAACTTCAACGTGATCACCGCCGAGCACATGGCCCGCATGAAGCACCAGGCCATCGTCGGCAACATCGGCCACTTCGACAACGAGATCGACATGGCCGGGCTCAAGAAGATGAGCGACGTCCAGCGGGTCAACATCAAGCCCCAGGTCGACGAGTACGTGTTCCCCGACGGGCACTCGGTGATCATCCTGGCCGAGGGCCGGCTGCTCAACCTGGGCTGCGCCACCGGCCACCCGAGCTTCGTGATGTCGAACAGCTTCTCGAACCAGGTCATCGCCCAGATCGAGCTGTTCGGGCACCGCGACTTCTACGAGAACAAGGTGTACACGCTGCCCAAGCACCTCGACGAGAAGGTGGCGGCGCTGCACCTCGACTCGCTGGGTGTGAAGCTGACCAAGCTCACCGAGGACCAGGCCGCGTACCTGGGCCTGCCGCAGGACGGGCCGTTCAAGTCCGACCACTACCGGTACTGACATGTCGGCGGTGAGGTGCCGGGGTGGTCCCCGGCGCCTCACCGCCACATCGCACACGACGCCTCCGGGCGCCGATCGAGGGGGAACCGATGGAGCAGCTGAACGGCAAGGTCGCCGTCGTCACCGGCGGGGCCAGCGGCATCGGCCTCGCCCTGGCCCGCGCGTTCGCGGCGGAGGGCATGAAGGTCGTGATGGCCGACATCGAGCCCGGCCCGCTCGAGGCGGCGGCGGCGTCGCTGCCCGCCTCGGCCGAGGCAGTCACCGGGGTGGCCGACGTGTCGCGCCCCGAGCAGGTGGAGGCCGTCCGCGACGCGGCCGTCGCCGCCTTCGGTGCCGCCCACGTCGTGTGCAACAACGCCGGCGTGGGCAGCGGGGGAGCGATGGCCGACGTCTCGCTCACCGACTGGGAGTGGGTGCTCGGCGTCAACCTGTGGGGGGTCGTGCACGGCGTGCGCACGTTCCTGCCGCTGCTCCAGGAGCAGGGCGAGGGTCACATCGTGAACACCGCCTCGGTCGCAGGGCTGTTCTCGGCCCCGTTCATGGGCCCCTACAACGTTTCGAAGTACGGCGTGGTGGCGCTCTCGGAGACGCTGTTCAACGAGCTGGCCATCACCCAGTCGGCGGTGGGCGTGTCGGTGCTGTGCCCCTCGTGGGTCAAGACCCGCATCGCCGAGTCGGCCCGCAACCGCCCCGGCGGGGCCGGCGATCCGGAGTCCGCGTCGGCGATCCAGGAGGTCATCGACGGCTTCATCTCCACCGGCATCTCGCCCGACGAGGTCGCCGCCAAGGTGGTCGAGGCGGTCAAGGTCGGCCGGTTCTGGATCCTCACCCACGACGACACCGCCGCCGCGGTGGCCACCCGCACCAAGAGCATCCTCGAGGACGGCACGCCCCCGATGCTGATGCACTGACGGCCCTCGGGAGGGCTGTCACACCCCCTCCGTAGGGTCGGGGCATGGCCGTCGTCGACCTGCTCCTGCCCTCCCGCTGCGCCGGGTGCCGGGCCCCGGGCCCGTCGCCGTGCCGCGGCTGCGCCTCCCGCCTCACCGCGGCGCCCGTCCTGGCGCCGCCGCCCGGCGTCGACTCGCTGGCGGCCCTCCTGCGCTACGACGACGCCGCCCGGGCCCTGGTCACGGCCGTGAAGTACCGCAACGCCCGGGCGTCGGTCGCCGGCCTGGCTCCCGCCGCCGCCTGCCTGGTGCCCGACCTGGGCCACGGCGCGGTGGTCACGTGGGCCCCCACCACGCCCGAGCGGGCCCGGCACCGGGGCTTCGACCAGGCCGAGCTGCTCGCCCGGGCCGTCGCCGCCCACCTCGGCCTGCCCGTGGCCCGGCTGCTCGAACGGCGCCCCGGGCCCCATCAGACCGGCCGCCACGCCGCCGAGCGGCTCGGCTCGGCGCCCTCGTTCGTGGCCCGTCCGCCCGCCCCCGCCACGGTGGTGGTGGTCGACGACGTCTGCACCACCGGGGCCACGCTCGGTGCGGCCGCCTCGGCCCTGCGCGCCGGGGGGACATCTGCCGTCCACGCCCTCGTCCTGGCACGGACACCAGCCGGCAGGGGCCGTCGGTAGACTCGTCCGCCTCATGGGCGTTTTCGACAAGATCCTCCGTGCCGGCGAAGGCAAGAAGCTGCGGGCCCTCCAGGCCCTGGTCCCCGAGATCAACGCGCTCGAGCCGGAGATGGAAGCTCTCTCCGACGCCGAGCTGGCACACAAGACCATCGAGTTCCGCGAGCAGCTGGCCAACGGCTCCGAGCTCGACGACATCCTCATCGAGGCCTTCGCGGTGGTGCGCGAGGCCGCCCGCCGCGAGATCGGCCAGCGCCACTACGACGTGCAGCTGATGGGTGGCGCCGCCCTCCACTTCGGGTGGGTGGCGGAGATGAAGACCGGCGAGGGCAAGACCCTCGTCTCCACCCTGCCGGTCTACCTCAACGCCCTGGCCGGCAAGGGCGTGCACATCATCACGGTCAACGACTACCTGGCCACCCGCGACTCCGAGCAGATGGGCCGCATCCACAAGCGCCTCGGACTCACCGTCGGCCTCGTCATCCCCGGCCCGGTCGACGCCGACCACAAGCGCAGCCAGTACGGCTGCGACATCACCTACGGCACGAACAACGAGTTCGGCTTCGACTACCTGCGCGACAACATGGCGATGACCCGTGCCGAGCAGGTGCAGCGGGGCCACAACTTCTGCATCGTCGACGAGGTCGACTCCATCCTCATCGACGAGGCCCGCACGCCGCTCATCATCTCGGGCCGGGTCGCCGACGCGGCGAAGGTCTACTACCAGTTCGCCTCCATCGTCCGGGGCCTCAAGCGCGACGTGCACTACGACGTCGACGAGGAGAAGCGCAGCGTCGCCCCCACCGACGAGGGGGTCGAGGCGGTCGAGAAGGCCCTCGGCGTCGAGAACATGTACGACGAGGTCTCCCAGAACCTCGTGCACCAGCTCCAGGCCGCCCTGCGGGCCAAGGAGCTGTTCAAGCGCGACAAGGACTACGTCGTGCAGCACGGCGAGGTGAAGATCGTCGACGAGTTCACCGGCCGAATCCTCGACGGGCGCCGCTGGTCCGAGGGCCTGCACCAGGCCGTCGAGGCCAAGGAGGGGGTGAAGATCAAGGAGGAGAACCAGACCCTCGCCACGATCACCCTCCAGAACTACTTCCGCATGTACGACAAGCTCGCCGGCATGACCGGTACGGCCGAGACCGAGGCCTCCGAGTTCGCCAGCACCTACGACCTCCAGGTCGTCCCGATCCCCACCCACAAGCCGATGATCCGCGACGACCGCGGCGACCTCATCTACAAGACCGAGGACGCCAAGTTCAACGCCGTGGTCGAGGACATCGTCGAGTGCCACGAGAACGGCCAGCCCGTGCTCGTCGGCACCATCTCGGTGGCCAAGTCCGAGAAGCTCTCCCGGTTCCTCGAGAAGCGGGGCATCCCGCACGAGGTCCTGAACGCCAAGCTGCACTTCCGCGAGGCCGAGATCGTGGCCCAGGCCGGTCGCCTCGGCGGCGTCACCGTCGCCACCAACATGGCCGGTCGAGGCGTCGACATCATCCTCGGCGGCAACGCCGAGCAGCTCGCCCACCGCGACGCGCTGGCCGAGGGGCTCGAGCCCGACACCGAGGAGTTCGCCGCCCGCCACGCCGAGCTGCTCGCCAAGTACGAGCCCGAGTGCAGGGCCGAGGGCGAGACCGTCCGCGAGCTGGGCGGCCTCTACGTGCTCGGCACCGAGCGCCACGACAGCCGCCGCATCGACAACCAGCTCCGTGGCCGCTCCGGCCGCCAGGGCGACCCGGGCGCCAGCCGGTTCTACCTCTCGCTGGAAGACGACCTCATGCGCCTGTTCGCCACCGGCGCCATGAACTGGGTGATGGGCAAGACCCTCGAGGACGACGTCCCGATCGAGGCGAAGATGGTCACCAAGGCCATCGAGCGGGCCCAGAACACCGTCGAGCAGCGCAACGCGGAGATCCGCAAGAACGTGCTGAAGTACGACGAGGTCATGAACGAGCAGCGCAAGGTGATCTACCGGCGTCGCGACCAGATCCTCGACGCCGCCGACCTGCGCGAGGAGGCCGTGGGCTACCTCGCCGAGGCGGTCGACACCACGATCTCGACCTACTGCGTCACCGACCACGCCGAGGAGTGGGACCTCGAGGGCCTGCACAACGAGATCGGAACGTTCTGGCCCTCGACCACCACCGTCGAGGAGCTCGCGGAGTGCCACAGCACCGACGAGCTCTACGAGCTGCTGATGGGTGAGGCCACCGCCTACTACGAGGCCCGCGAGGCCGAGTTCGGCGAGGAGACCATGCGCCAGGTCGAGCGGCAGGTCATGCTGCGGATCATCGACCAGAAGTGGCGTGAGCACCTCTACGAGATGGACTACCTGCAGGAGGGCATCAACCTGCGGGCCATGGGCCAGAAGGACCCGCTCGTCGAGTGGCAGCGCGAGGGCTTCGAGATGTTCGGCGCCATGATGCAGAGCGTCGCCGTCGACTTCGTGAAGTACGTGATGCACGCCCAGGTCACGGTGGCGCAGCCCCAGCTCGACACGCCCACCCCGATCGGCAACCTCCAGTACACGGCTCCCACCGACCCGAGCGAGGCGCAGAGCACGATGGCCGACGCGGCCCGGGCCCAGGCGGCCGCCGAGGGCGTCGAGGCGCCGCCGGAGGCCGTCGAGGAGGTCGTGAACACCCCCGTGGTGAAGAGCGACTGGGACAAGACCCCCCGGAACGCACCGTGCCCGTGCGGCTCCGGCAAGAAGTTCAAGCTCTGCCACGGCCAGTAGGGCTGGTCTCTCCCGATGAAGGACTTCTCCGACGATCTCGCCGCGCTGCGGCGCCGCCTCGACGAGGCGCACACCTACCTGCACATCGACGAGCTCGCCGCGGCGCGCCCCCAGCTCGAGACCGAGGCCAGCCGCCCGGACCTCTGGGACGACCCGGAGAAGGCCAAGAAGGTGAACGCCGAGCTGGCCGCCGCCACCGACGACCTCGACCTCTACGCCTCGCTCGAGGGTGGCATCGACGACGCCGAGACGCTCTACGAGCTGGGCCGCGAGGAAGCCGACGACTCGGTCGAGGCCGAGGTCGGCGACGCCCTCGAGCAGCTCCGGGGCCGCTTCGACGAGCTCGAGCTGCGGGCGCTGTTCACCGGCGAGTACGACGACTGTGACGCCATCTGCGAGGTCCAGTCGGGTGAGGGCGGGGCCGACGCCCAGGACTGGGCGAACATGCTGCTGCGCATGTACCTGCGCTGGGCCGAGCGCCGGGGCTTCGACGTCGAGCTCGACGAGGTCTCCGCCGGCTCCGAGGCCGGCATCTCCTCGGCCACGTTCCTGGTCAACGGCCGCCACGCCTACGGCCGGCTGCGCTCCGAGCACGGCGTCCACCGCCTGGTGCGCATGTCGCCGTTCAACGCCCAGGGCAAGCGCCAGACGGCGTTCGCGGCCCTGAAGGTCACGCCGTTCCTCGAGGACGTGCCCGACATCGAGATCGACGACAAGGACCTCCGGATCGACACCTACCGGTCGTCGGGCGCCGGTGGCCAGCACGTCAACGTGACCGACTCGGCGGTTCGCATCACCCACCTCCCGACCGGTGTGGTCACCTCGTGCCAGAACGAGCGCAGCCAGCACCAGAACAAGGACCGGGCGATGCAGATCCTGAAGGCCAAGCTGGCCGAGCTGCAGCGCCAGGAGCGCGAGGCCGAGCTGTCGGCGATCCGCGGCGAGCAGCGCTCGGTGGGCTTCGGCTCGCAGATCCGCAGCTACGTGATGCAGCCGTACCAGATGGTCAAGGACCTGCGCTCCGAGCACGAGGTCGGCAACGTCGACTCCGTCCTCGACGGCGACCTCGACGGCTTCATGGAGGCGTTCCTCCGCTGGGAGCGCGCCGAGGGCGACACCGCCCCCGAGTAGCGCCGACCGCCTCGCCGGCGTCTGCGCCCGGGGCCTAGGAGCCCTGGACGAGCGGGTGGCCCAGCGCGGCGGCGAGTGACTTGCCGATGCGCGAGGCGGCCGACTGGCACGGGCCGATGCCGGGGTTCGAGGGCACAGTGGTCTGGCTGGCCGAGCAGTTCGAGCCGGAGAAGATGTCGCCGTTCACCATCACCACCAGGGTGATGCCCTCGGGCTCGTAGTGCTGGACGTAGGTGTTGAAGCCGGGGATCTCGCCCTCGTGGCCGTACCAGTCGAGCGCCTGTCCCAACCCGAGGCCGTAGGCCCGGGCGGGTGACTGGGCGGCGGTCTTGCCGGGGCCGGCGTAGACGGGGATCGAGTAGTCGAACGAGCCGAGGCGCTGCGCCTGGGACTGGTCGGTGAGGATGCCCTTGCCGGTGCCCAGGGCGTCGCCCCAGGTGAGCATGTCGTCGAGGTTCGAGGTCATGGCGCCGGCGGTCCAGCCCCACGACGGGTCCCAGACGGTGGCGTCGCTCGGACCGCCCTGGTCGACGCCCTGCATCGTGTAGCCCTGCCAGTGGGGCTCGGGGTAGGTGGCGTCGGTGGGCATGGTGGTGTGCGTGAGGCCGAGCGGCTGGAAGATCTGCTCCTGGAACACCTGGGCGACGGGCTTGCCGGTGACCTTCTCGATCACCATGCCGAGGAGCACCGTGTTGGTGTTGGAGTAGAAGGTCATGGTGCCGGGGGCGAACATCGGCTCCTGGCCCTTCACCAGGTCGACGAGCTGCTGCGGGGTCCAGGGCGTGTCCGGCTGGCTGAAGATCGTGTCCTGGAACGACTGGTCGAAGGTGTAGCTCGGGATGCCGCTGCGCATCTCGGCGAGCTCGCGCAGCGTGGCCGTGCCGTTCGGCATGCCGGGCACGTACTTCTCGATCGGGTCGTCGAGCGACAGCTGGCCCTTCTCGGCGAGCTGCATCAGGGCGGTGACGGTGAAGGTCTTGGTGACGCTGCCGATGCGCTGGTTCAGGTCGGCGGTGACGGGCACGGTGCGGTCCCAGTCCTGGTAGCCCACGGTGGCCACCCAGGTCCCGTGTGGGGTGCGGACGGCCATGATCGCCCCGGGAGCGCTGATCTCGTCGTAGGCGGTCTCGGCCGCCTTGGCCAACGCGGCCGAGGTCGTGGCGTCGCCGCCGTCCTCCACGACCGTGAGCCCGCCGGCGGCCGCCGCCGTGGTGGTCGACGAGCTCTTGTCGGAGCCGCTGCCGCACGCCGCGGCCCCGACCACCAGCGTCGCCGCCAGCAGCAGCGACCCACCCCACCTCGTTCGACCGCGCACCATGCCCACTCCTGTCCGAGACGTCGACCCCACGTGCAAGTTGCAGCATATGGCCGCTCACGGCCGGCCCGTGCCGTGCCCCGGCTCACTCGTCGGAGCGGTCAGAGGAGGTGCAGCGCGTTCACGGTGATGGCGAGCGAGTAGACCCCGACCACCCACCACATGGCGGCCAGGAGCAGCGGGGTGATCCGAGACCGGATCGACCACATGCGCCACGCCACGAGCCCGGGGACGAACACCTTGACGGCGACGAAGAGCGTCAGGTTGTCGACGAAGAGCCCTGCGAGCGGGTTGCCCTCGGCCCCACCCTGGGCGATCGCCAGCCGGGTCGTCACGATGTCGAGGAGGTTCAGCACCACGATGGCGAGGGCGGCGACGCCGACGATCCGGTCGGAGATCCCCGTGGGTCGGGACGGCGCCCGGATGACCTGCGGCTCGTCGCCGGTGAGGTCGATGACCGTGCCGCTCCCGGCCAGCACACCCGCTGACCACAGCTCGGAGCGGCGGTCGGCCGACCAGCTCGCCCACCGGCCGCGATCGGGATCCCTGGCCAGGGCCCAGAGGTCGGTGCTCGCCGACCCTGCTCGCTCGTCTGTGCGCGCGTCGCTGTCCGCCATCGAACTCACTCCCGTCATTCCGGGCTCCCGCCGAGGAGTCCACCGTCTCGGCCGGAGTGTGGCCGCGTCCGACGGCGGTCACAAGACGCTTCTTCCGGCGTGGCGTCGCGTCGCGCCGTGGCGGGCGGTCCGGGGCCGTCAGGCGAGGGCGACGAGCTCGAGGTTCTCGGGGGAGAAGTGGTCGAGCTGGCCCTCGGGCATCATCAGGATGCGGTCGGGCGAGAGGGCCTCGACGAACTCGACGTCGTGGCTCACCACGATCATCGTGCCCGGCCACGACGCCAGGGCGGCACCGGTGGCGGTGCGCGACATCGGGTCGAGGTTGTTGGTGGGCTCGTCGAGCAGCAGCAGGTTGTGGCGACCGGCCACCAGCTGGGCGAGGGCGAGCTTGGTCTTCTCTCCGCCCGAGAGCGTGCCGGCGTCCTGGAACGCCTTGTCGCCGCTCAGCCCGAACATGCCCATCAGCGCCCGCAGCTGCTCGTCGCCGAGCCCGGCCTGCTCGCGCATGTGGTCGAGCAGCGAGCGGCCGTCCTCGATGCCCTCGTGCTCCTGGGCGTAGTAGCCGGCCGACACCTGGTGGCCGAGCTCGACCTCGCCGAGGTCGGCGTCGAGCTCGCCCGCCAGGATCTTGAGCAGGGTGGTCTTGCCGGCGCCGTTGAGGCCCATGATCAGCAGGCGCTCGCCCCGGCCCACGTCGAAGCTCACGTCGGAGAACACGTCGAGGCTGCCGTAACCCTTCCAGAGCTCCTTGGCGGTGAGCACGGTGCGGCCCGACGGCGGCGGGGGAGGGAACCGCAGGTCGAGCTGGCGGCGGGCGGCGGGACCGTCGACGCGCTGCTTCTCGAGGCGGGCCACCCGGTTGTCGAGGTTCTTGGCCACCCGGGCCCGCTTGGCGGTCTGGCCCCGCATGCCGTCGGCGAGGGTCGACAGGCGGTTGATCTCCTTGGCCTGCTGCTCGGCGACCTTGGCCAGGCGCTCCTCGTCTCGGGCGCGTGAGCGCTGGTACTGGCTGTAGGTGCCCTTGTACTCGACGAGGTCGCCGACGGCGTCCTCGCCTTCGCGGTCGAGGTGGAGCACGCGGGTGATGGCCTCGTCGAGCAGGTCGAGGTCGTGGCTGATCACGAGGAGCGCGCCGCGGTAGGCCCGCAGGAAGCGCAGCAGCCAGTCGCGGGCGTCGGCGTCGAGGTGGTTGGTGGGCTCGTCGAGCAGGAGCAGGTCGCTGCCGGCGAAGAGGATGCGGGCCAGCTCGAGGCGGCGCCGCTCACCACCCGAGAGCGCCCCGAGGGTCATCTCCAGGCGGTCGGGTCGCAGCCCGAGGCCGTCGACCAGGCGCCGCACCTCGGACTCGGCCGCGTAGCCGCCCTCGTCCTCGAAGCGCTCCTGGGCGGCGGAGAACCGGGCGATGTTGCGCTCGGAGGCGTCCTCCTCGAGCGCGATCCGCAGCTTCTCGAGGGTGGCGGCGGCCTCGTCGAGGCCCCGGCCCGACAGCACGTGGGCCAGGCACGAGGTGTCGTCGGGGACGGCGTCCTGGCGGGGGTCCTGGGAGAGGTAGCCGGTGCCGCCGTCGCGGCGGACCTGGCCCGCCTTGGGCTGGGAGCCGCCGCCGAGCGTGCGGAAGAGGGTGGTCTTCCCGGCGCCGTTGCGGCCCACCAGACCCACCTTGTCGCCGGCGCGGACCTGGAACGAGACCCCGTCGACGATGGTCTTGCCCCCGACCTCCACGACGAGGTCCCGCACGATCAGCACCGGACCAGTCAACCACCTCCGGCGAGGGTCTCCGACCCTGTGGAAAACCCGGTCTTCCCGTGTGGTGACCGGAATCCGGGCACGCAGCGCGGTCGTGGGGCGCCCGGACGGCGACGCAACGTCAAAGAAATCCCTTCAAGGCCACCTCGGAGGGTGCCGATCACCCCCGTGCGACTCCTGCAACCGAGGGAGCGCCCCACCCCACACGGAGACCAGCCCATGCTGAAGCGACCCGGAGCACTCAACCGCTCTGGTTCGTCGCGCCTGTGGATGGGCGTCGCCGCCTTCGGCATCCTGTGGGCGGTCCTCCACGGCGCCGGGCTGCTCGGCCCGGTCGGTGGGATCACCATGGTCATCGGTGCCCTCCTGGCCGTGGGCGCCACCTTCTACGGCATCCGCCGCTACAAGCCCTCCCCGGTCTGGCCGTGGCGCACCGTGCTGCTCGCCCTGGGCCTGTTCGCCCTCGACCTCGGCCTCCGGGTCGCCCTCGCCGGCGAGAACACCGCTGTCGGCGCCGAGCGCTCGATCATCCCCGACCTCTTCGCCCTGCCCGCCTACATCGTCCTGGCCATCGGCGTGGCCGGCCTGGCCGGCGTCGGTCGTGGCGACCGCGACGACCTCGACGCCATCCTCGACGCCTGCATCGCCGCCCTGTCGGTGCTGGCGGTGCTCTGGGTGTTCGTCATCGTGCCCTTCCTCGCCAAGGGCGGCGCCAGCCTGACCGCCGAGATCCAGCTCGTCGCCTACCCGGTGGGCTCGGTGTTCGTGTTCGCCATGGGCGCCCGCCTGATGTTCGGCAAGGGCCGCTCCACGCCCCCGGCCATGCTGTTCTGCCTCCTGTCGGTGTTCGCCCTGCTGGTCGGCGACACCACCTACGCGCTCTCCGACAGCGGCGTCCTCACCGTGCCCGACACGGTGCTCGACGTCCCGTACTTCCTCTGCCTCATCGCCGTCGCCGTCGCCGTCCTGCACCCGACCCTCGCCCAGGTCACCCAGCGTCGGACCACCGACGAGATGGCCCCCACCCGCGGCCGCCTCGTGTTCGTCGCCCTCGCCCTGTGCCTCTCGAACGTGGTGCTCTTCGTCGGCGTCAGCTGGAGCAGCGGTGCCGACCGGGTGGCCCTCGGCGTCATCACGACCCTGCTGGTGATGGTCGCCGTCATCCGCATGGCCCGGGCGCTGCGCGAGCACGCCGAGTCGCAGAGCCGCCTCGCCTACCAGGCCAGCCACGACGACCTCACGGGGATGCCCAACCGCTCGCTGCTCACCGAGCGGCTGCAGCACGCGTGCGTCGAGCAGCAGGCCCGCAACGGCGCCGTGTCGCTCCTGCACATCAACATCGACCGCTTCGGCCTGGTGAACGACACCATGGGCCACACCGTCGGCGACGAGCTGCTCCAGGCCGTGAGCCGGCGCCTCACCGAGAGCGTGCGGGCCCAGGACGTCGTCGGCCGCATCGGCGGGGACGAGTTCGGCGTCGTCGTGGCCGGGCTCGAGACCGAGGAGCAGGCGTTCGACTTCGGCGAGCGCGCCCGGCTGCTCTTCCGGGCGCCGTTCATCATCGACGGCGCCGGCGTGCCCATCACCGTGTCCGTGGGCGTCGCCCACCACGCGGCCAACGGCGGCGACGCCGAGACGATCATGCGCGACGCCGACACCGCCCTGAACCACGCCAAGTCGCTCGGCGGCGACCACGCCGTGCTCTTCGACGACTCGATGCGCGAGCGCGTCGCGGAGCGCCTGCACCTCGAGCGCGAGCTGCGCTCGGCGCTCGAGCGCGGCGAGCTGTCGCTGCACTACCAGCCCAAGATCCGCCTCAGCGACGAGCGCGTCGTCGGCCTCGAGGCCCTGCTGCGCTGGAACCACCACGAGATGGGCATGGTCCGGCCCGACCGCTTCATCCCCATCGCCGAGGACACCGGCATGATCGTGGAGATCGGCGCCTGGGTCATCGACCGCGCCTGTGCCGACATGGTGCGCCTCCGCGAGGAGCTCTCGGTCACCGACCTGCGGGTCTCGGTGAACGTCTCCGCCCGCCAGATGCGCAGCGAGTCGCTGGTCGACACCGTCGCCCGCTCGTTGGTCGAGCACCAGGTCCCGCCCAGCTCGCTGTGCCTCGAGCTCACCGAGTCGATCCTCATGGAGAACCTCGACTCGGTCTCGACCCAGCTCAAGATGCTGCGGGTCTACGGCACCCAGGTGTCGATCGACGACTTCGGCACCGGGTACTCCTCGCTGGCCTACCTCTCGAGCCTGCCCGTCGACGAGCTCAAGATCGACCGGGCGTTCGTGAAGGTGCTCGACGAGGACCCCCACGCCCCCGACGTCATCGGCGCGGTGGTCACCCTGGCCAAGGCGCTCGACATCCGCACCGTCGCCGAGGGCACCGAGACCCGCGACCAGGTCGACCGCCTCAAGGCGCTCGGCTGCGAGGAGGCCCAGGGCTTCTTCTTCGCCAAGCCGGTGTCGATGGACGACCTGCCCGGCGAGCTCACCCGCCTGGGCATCAGCGTGCGCCCCACCCTGCGGGCGGTGCCGCAGGTGACCAAGCTCCCGGTGGGCGACCGCACCTCGGCCTGACCCACCCCGACCAGCGGGACCGGGTGACCGGCCGCCGGCTCAGGCGTGCGGGCGGCGGTGCAGCACCATCAAGACGTTGATGCCCTCGGTGGCCCCGCCGTAGCAGCGGAACGTCTCGTCGACCTTCCAGCCGTGCCGCTCGGCC
>CAMFLJ010000046.1 GCA_945957335.1 uncultured Actinomycetes bacterium
ACCGCCCCGGGCTCGCCCCCCGCGCGGTGGCGGGCGCGCGCCGCCCCGTGGCGCGGCCCCGTTTCGCTGGGCGCCGCGCGGGGTTCGCCGGCGTGGTGGTGCCCCCTGTGGGGCCCCCCCCACGACAGGCGGGGCCGGGCACACGTGACACCGAGGGTGAGGGGGGAATGCTCGACCCTCAGGCGCGTGGGCCCAGGTCGGCTCACGGCACCGGCGTCGTGTTCGACTCGAGCCGCTGGGTGTCCGGGTTGTAGGTGGCCAGGTACACCGGCGGGTTACCGGAGGGCTGATCGGGCGTGTAGTCGGAGGTGGTCCCGACCGCCGGCACCTGGAAGACGCCGAGATCGTGCCCGGCCTGGAGGAAGGTGT
Organism: uncultured Actinomycetes bacterium; assembly: GCA_945957335.1. Classification (GTDB taxonomy): domain Bacteria; phylum Actinomycetota; class Acidimicrobiia; order Acidimicrobiales; family Acidimicrobilacustridaceae; genus CAMFLJ01. The sequence goes on from CAMFLJ010000046.1 coordinate 370, forward strand.
CGTTGTTCAGCGTCGACCCGGCCTTCTCGGCGATGGCCTGGAAGAGCGTCATCGACTGGCAGGCGACCAGCACCGAGACGAAGGTCTCGCGATCGGAGGGGGTCGCCGTGGTCGGGTCCTGGACCTGACGGTCGGGCTGCGCCTTCAGGATGGAGTTCCGGCACGCCACGAACTTCGGCTCGTTCCACCAGACCGAGGCAGGGGCAGCGGCGCCGGTGATGATCCCGTCGAGCAGCTGCAGGTCCTCAGGGGACTTGGCGACCTTCCACGCCGCCACCGTGTTCTGGTCCGTGGCGATGTTGCGGGGCCTGAAGTTGGTCTTCGCCAGGCCCGTCGCCCAGCTCGAGAACGTCTGGTTCACCGAGATCACGACCTCGACGCCCTCGCTCTTGAACTTCTCGGCGATCGTCTGGGCGGCGGCGGCCGCGGCGTTGGCGTCGTTGTCGGGGGTGTCGATGACGGCGTAGTCGACGTTCTGGACGTTCGCCGCGGCCAGCGCCGGCTTGACCGCCGCGTCGACGGTCGGGGCGTCGGCGGTGCTGCTGATGACCGCCACCTTCTTGCCGGTGAACGCGCCCTGGGCGGCCGCACCCTCGATGGTCTTGGTGGCGAGCCGCTCCCACGTGGCGTACCAGGTGAACCACGGGGCCTTCGCGGCGCTCAGCGCCTCACCGGTCATGTAGCCACCGACCACCGCGGTGTCGTGGTCCTTGACGTAGCACGGGACCACGTTCGTCTGGATGTTGCCGACGACCGCGAAGACCTTCTGGTCCTCGGCCAGCTTCACGCACGCCGTCGTGCCGGCATCGGTGCCGATCGGGCTGACGGGCGTGTCGACGAGCTGCAGCTTGCGACCGTTGATGCCGCCGTTGGCGTTGATCTGGTCGGCGACGGCCTGGAAGGCGCTCTGGTAGTCGCCGTGGTCGAGGTTCATGAGGTCGCGGAGGCTCGAGAGGTCGGTGTAGGTCACACCGATCTTGATCGAGTCGGCGGTGACGCCCTGACCGGGCTCGGTTGAGGCCGGCGCCGTGCTCGACGTCGACGTGCTGTCACCGGTGGACTTGCAGCCGACGAGCAGCACCGCGGCCAGGCTCAAGAGCGCAACAGCTCTCTTCATTTTGGGTCCCCTGAGAGTTCGTGTGCGGGCGGTTCGCTCCCCGGCACGGATCCCCCTGGCCGAAAAGCTAACGCCGTTCTATACCAAAATGTGCGAACGATCAAGATCGAACGTGATCACACATCGAGCCGCTGACGGTGCGCCGCCACCGTGCGCTCCGGGACCGAGCGGGCCTCAGGGGGTGTGCTCGTCGCCGACCTCGGCGAGCTGGCCGCTGCGGGCGATGGTCCGCTCGTCGGTGCCCAGGTAGCTGGCGATGACCGCAGGGTCGTTGCGCACCGCCTCGGGCGAGCCCTCGGCGATCACCCGGCCGAGCTCGAGGCAGTAGACCCGGTCGCTCATGCCCATGATGAGCGGCATGTCGTGCTCGATGACGAGCATCGAGGCACCGAGCTGGCGGCGGATCTCGACCAGCAGCGGACCCATCGCCTCGGCCTCGCGCTGGGCGACGCCGGCCGTCGGCTCGTCGAGGCAGAGGAGGCGGGCGTCCAGCGCGAGCAGCCCCGCCAGCTCGACGATGCGGCGGGTGCCCGTGGAGAGCTCGGAGATCGGCTTGTCGGCGTAGCGGCCGAGGCCCAGGAAGTCGACCAGCTCGGCGGCGTCGGCCCGCTTGGCGCGCTCCTTGGTGCGGGCACGCGGCGAGAAGAGCGCGACGGCGAGGAGGCCGGTGCGGCCCCGCGCCTCGAGCGCCACCTCGACGGTCTCGCGCACGGTGAGCTCGGGGAAGAGGGTGGCGGCCTGGAAGGTGCGGCCGAGGCCCCTGCGGGCGCGAAGTGCGGGCGCCTGCCCGCTGATGTCGGCGCCGAGGAGCTCGACGGTGCCCGTCGACGGCACGAAGCCGCCGACGGCGTTCATCAGGGTCGACTTGCCGGCGCCGTTGGTGCCGATCAGGCCGACGATCTCGCCGTTGCGCACCTCGATGGAGACCTCGTCGTTGGCCCGGACGCCGCCGAACGCCACCGACACGTCGACGGTGCGCAGCACCACGTCGAGGTCGACGGGCTCACGCCGGGTGGAGCCGATGGTGGAGGGAGGCCCGGCGGCGGCCTTCTCGAGCTCCGGGAGCCTTCCCTCCAGCCAGCGGTAGAGCGCCGCCCTGGTGTTGTAGGCGACCTGCACGAAGCCGCCCGGGAAGTAGAGCAGGAGCACGAGCAGGCCGAGGCTCGACGACAGCAGCGGCACGAGCGCGCTGTCGGGGAACAGGGCAGGGAGGCCGATCACCCAGACCGCGCCGATCACCGCGCCCGCGGTCGAGCCCATGCCGCCGATCACGATGATGGCCACGAGCGTGAGCGACGCCCCGACGACGAACGGGGACTCGCTGAAGCTGATCTGCTGCGAGGCGCCGGCGAGCAGCCCACCGCCGAGGCCGGCGATGAACCCCGAGAGGGCGAAGGCGCGCAGCTTGGTGAAGCTGGGGCGGACGGTGTAGCCCGCCGCGGTGTCGGCGTTGTCGCGCACGGCGATGGTGACCCGGCCGACACCCGAGCGCCGGAGCCGGCCGAGCAGCGCCATCACCAGCACCAGCACGGCGAGGACCACGTAGTAGTAGGTGCGCTGGTTGCGCAGGTTGAGCCCGAGCAGCTCGCCGCGGGGGAACGACGCGGCCGAGGCGGCGCCACCGGACAGGATCTTCAGGCGGTAGATCCACGAGCCGGCGGCGACGGCGAAGGCGAAGGTGGTGACGGCGAGCAGGAGGCCGCGCACGCGGAGCGCCCCTGCGCCGATCACCACCGACAGCAGGGTGGTCACGAGCGCGCCGATCAGGATCGAGAGCACGAACGGGATGCCGTACATCTCGAAGCTGATCAGCTGGGTGCCGCCGATCTTCCAGTCGACCGCCAGGCCCCGCGTGAGCGATGCGGCGGTCAGGGCACCGATGCCGGCGAACGCCATCTGGCCGAGCGACAGCTGGCCGGCCCACCCGGTGAGGACGGTGAGCGAGAGGGCGCAGACGGCCCAGGCGGCGATGACCGCGTAGAGGAGCTGCCGGGAGGGCTGGGTGATGATCAGCGGCAGCACGACCGCGGCACCCAGGAGCACGAGCAGCACCAGGCGGTCGAGGTGGCGGACCCAGAAGATCGACTTGAGGCGCTCGGGGATGGCCTCCACCCGCGGCGTGAAGGAGAAGGCCCCCTCCTGGTCGGCCGACCCGTGGCGGGACTGCAGCCAGACCGCCACGAGCACGACGATCAGCAGGAGGAGGTCGACGAGGCCGGGCTGGTCGAGGAAGTTGAAGCGCAGCACCGACTGGGCGAGGCCGATCACCAGGGCGGCGGCCAGCGCCACGCGGAACGACGACAGGCGGGCGATGACCGCGGCGACGAGAGCTCGCAGCAGCGTGTTCGGGCCCAGGGCCTGGAGGCTGGAGGCGGAGCCCTCGAGCCCGCCGACGAGGATCATCGAGACCGTCGCCAGCAGGCCGCTGATCGACCACACGAAGGTCGAGACGATCTTCGGGCTGATGCCGGAGAGGCGGGCCAGGTCGGGGTTGCCGGCCGAGGCCTTGACCGTGCGGCCGAGGAGCGTGCGGTTGAGGAACCAGCCGAGGACGATGGCGATGACCGGTGCCGCCACCAGGATGAGGACCTGCGAGCCCTTCAGGCGCAGGTCCGCGATGTTCCACACCGAGCCGACCGCTTGCGGGAAGGGCTTCCCCTTGCCGATGAGGTCGGGGTAGGCGTTGAGGATCGCCAGGGAGAGCTGGGCGACGCCGATGGTGGCGACGAGCACGATCACGCGCGGTGCCTTGAAGAGCCGGCGGATCACCACCAGCTCGACCACCCCGCCGTAGACGGTCCCCGCCACGAGCGCGATGGCCAGCGACACCCAGAACGGGAAGCCGTAGTTGACGTCGCAGATCACGAGGAGGCCGGCGCCGACCAGGCCCATGTTGCCGACCGCGAAGTTGATGACCTTGGTCGAGCGGTAGACCAGCACGATCGACATCGCGAGCAGGCCGTAGACGAGGCCCTGGATGACGCCGTCGAGGACGATCTGCTGGGAGAGCCAGGCGCCGAACATCAGCCGCCCTCCTTGCCGAGGAAGACCGCTCGAGCCAGATCCTCGCGCTCGACCAGCTCCCGGGTCGGGCCCTCGAAGCGCACGTGGCCCTTCTCCAGGAACACGGCCCGGTCGGAGATGGCCATCGCCACGTTGAGCGACTGCTCGACGACGATGATCGTCATGCCCGTCGCCCTGAGCTCCTCGATGGCCTCGACGAGGCGCTCGACCATGATCGGGGCGAGGCCGAGCGACAGCTCGTCGATGATCAGCACGTCGGGCTCGCAGGCCAGCACGCGGGCCAGGGCCAGGAGCTGCTGCTGACCACCGGAGAGCGAGCCGGCCAGCTCGTCGGGCCGCTCGGCGAGCTCCGGGAACAGCTCGAGGGCGGCGGCGATGCGGCGCTCCATGTCGTCGCGGTCGTCGCGGTAGTTCCAGGTGGCCATCTCGAGGTTCTCGCGGATGGTCATGTCCGAGAACACGCCCTTGCCGCCCGGGAGGAGGTGGATGCCCATGTGGGTCCGCTGCTCGGGGGAGACGTAGGTGATGTTGCGGCCGTCGAGGCGGACGACGCCACGCGACGGCGTGCCCAGACCGGCGATCACCCGCAGGATCGTCGACTTGCCGGCGCCGTTGGTGCCGAGCAGGGCCAGCACCTCGCCCCGCCGCACCTCGAAGCTCACGTCGAAGAGGATCTGCACGGGCCCGTAGGAGAAGTCGACGTGGTTGACCTGGATGGCGGGGACCGTCTCGGGATCGGCCTGCTGGCGGTCGTGCTCCTCGAGCTCCTCGCGGATCTCGGCGACGATCATCGACAGGTCGTCCTTGATGAACGTCGAGCCCCGGATGATCAGGAGGCCGCCGATCAGGGTCGACGGCACGCCGAGCAGGAGCACCGCGGTGCGGGGGCCGTAGGCGTTGACGAGGAGCCCGGCGAGCACCGCGCCGCCCGTGGCGCCCACGAAGAAGATGTAGATGGCGCCGAGGGCCGAGCCCATGCCCCGGAGCCGGTACGGCACGACCGAGGTGAGGATGGGGCCGACCATGGCGAACGACGCCGACAGGAGCACCGCCGACGGCACCCCGAACACGGCGAAGAGCACCGCGTTGGGCATGAAGTACTGGAACGGCGTGAGCAGCGCCGAGGGCAGGACGATGAGGCCGAGGAGACGGAGGGCCCTCGAGGGGTCGCGCCGGTAGAGGCCGTCGTAGTACTTGCCGACGAAGGGGATCGTGCACAGCACGGCGACGCCCCCGACGGTGGCCACCGCGCCACGGCCGAACGAGCCGAGGCCGTACTGCTCCTCGAGGAAGAGGTTGGCCAGGACCGGGACGGTGAAGAGGCCGAAGCCCATGGCCGCGAAGGCGATGATCGTCATGCGGATCGTGTTGATCTGCATCAACCGCGAGAACGCGGCCTCCATCGAGATCGGTGCCGGCCGCTCGTCCTCGATGACCTCGCCGAGGACGTCCTTCTTCTCGAACTGGCCACGCGGGGGCTCGGGGATCCGGAACGCGAGGAAGGCCACCACGGCCGTCGGGATGGCGAGCACGACGAACGCCCACCGCCACCCCGAGCCGCCCCCGGCGAGCGCGGCGATGCCACCGACGAGCAAGGGGCTGAGCGTGCCGGTGATGCGACCGGCGATGGCCACGCCTGCCGAGATGCGGCCGCGGGTGCCGATCGGGTAGGTGTCGGCCAGCAGCGAGCCCTGCACGGGCAGCTGGTTCGACTTGGCGACGCCCACGCCCATGCGGGCGAAGAACAGGTTGAGGCCGTTGATGGCCAGGCCCGAGAGCATGACCATGGCGGAGAAGAACAGGCTCGCGATGGCGATGATGCGCCCTCGGCGGAACCGGTCGGCCAGCCAGCCCATGGGCAGCGAGCCGAGGACGAGGAAGCCACCGGAGGCGGCGCTGATGAACACGATCACGCCGTCGCTGACGTGGAGCGTGTTGGCGATGTCGGGGGCCAACGTGCTCAGGGCGGCGGACTCGAGCTCGTCGAGGGCCTGGAGCAGGGCGATCATGCCGAAGGTGAAGGCGCCGCCGATCTTCAGCGCGTCCTTCAGCTTGAGCTCGTCGTCGCCCACGCCGGGCAGCAGGTCGTCGGCGAAGAGGACGCGCTCCTCGGACGCGGCCTGGCGATCGGCCTCGAGGTCGAGGATCGTCCCTGCGAGGGCTCCGGCGCTCGCCGCGTCGCCCTCCGCCGCTTCGTTCGTATTCGTCACCTGTCGATTACCCCCGTCCGAGACAGTACCCGGATCACCGATGGCCCGTCCTGCGATGTCACGCCCGCACGCCGGACAGGTCGAGCAGCGAACGGTCGAGCTCCTCGACGGATCCGGCACCGATGAGGCTCATCGTGCGGCGGACGTCCTCGCGCCACCACCCGAGCAGCTTGTCGACGCCCTTCTCGCCTCCGGCACCGAGGGCGTACAGGTAGCCCCGGCCGGCCATCGTCGCGGTCGCACCTGCGGCGACCGCCTTCACGATGTCGCTGCCGCGGCGCACGCCGCCGTCGCAGATGATCTCGGTGCGCCCGCCCACCGCGTCGGCCACCGGCGCGACCAGCGAGAACGTCGCCGGCGAGCCGTCGAGCTGGCGGCCGCCGTGGTTCGACAGGGCGATGGCGTCGACCCCGAGCCCGGCGGCGATCTCGGCGTCGGCGACGCACTGGATGCCCTTCACCACGACCTTGCCGTCCCACACCGAGCGGAGCCAGGCGATGTCGTCCCACGAGAGCGCCGGGTCGAACTGCGAGTTGATGTAGTCGGCGAGCGTGACCGGCGAGGAGCCGTCGCCCACCGCGTTGCCGACCACGTTGGCGAACCGGATCGGCTCATTGGCCAGGAACCCGAGGGTCCAGGCCGGGTGGACGATGCCGTCGAGGATCGTCGACGGTCCGATGACCGGCGGGAGGGAGAAGCCGCGACGGACGTCGCGCTCACGGCGGCCGAACACCGCCGTGTCGACGGTGAGGATCAGCGCCTCGTAGCGCGCCGCCGCGGCCCGCTGGATCATCTCCTCCACCAGGCCGCGGTCACGCCACGCGTAGACCTGGAACCACAGGCGGCCGCCACTGACGGCGCGCACCTCCTCGATGGAGCGGGTCGACAGCGTCGAGAGGGCGTACGGCAGCCCCGCCCGCTCGGCGGCACGGGCCACCGCCAGCTCCCCCTGCGGGTCGGCGATGCGGGTGAACCCGGTCGGCGCCAGCACGAGCGGGAAGGCCACCGGCTCACCGAGGAGGGTGGAGCCCACCTCGACGTCCTGGAGCCCCCGCAGCACGCGTGGGACGAAGCGGGTGTCGGCGAAGGCCCGCGAGTTGGCCGTGAGCGTGCGCTCGTCCTCGGCACCGCCGTCGATGTAGTCGAAGCAGCCCTTGGGCAGCCGGCGCTTGGCGATGCGGCGCAGGTCGTCGACCGACGCCGCCCGCTTGAGTCGCCGCTCGACCGCGTCGGTCTCGAACGAGTCGAAGCGCACGACCGAGCGCACCGTCTCATAGCTCTGGCGGATCGAGAAGCTCATCAGAACGTGGTGCTCCTGGTGCGGGGTTCGTGGTGGCGGAGGTCGCTGCTGGCGGCGACGACCGCTCGGATGTCGTCGGCCGAGTCGCCCAGCGCGCCGAGCGCCCGGGCCTGGACCAGGACGTTGCCGAGGGCGGTGGCCTCCGTGGGGCCGGCGACGACGGGGAGCCCGGCGAGGTCGGCCGTGCGTTGGCAGAGCAGCGCGTTCTCGGAGCCGCCGCCGACGACGTGGATCACGTCGACGGCCTGGCCGGTGAGCTCCGACGCCCTCCTGGCGGTGTCCGCGTAGGCGCTCGCCAGCGAGTCGACGATGCAGCGGGTGATCGCGGCAGGAGACGAGGAGGTGCGCTCCCCCTTGGCCTCGACCGCAGCCCGGATCCGCTCGGGCATCGAGCCCGGAGCGATGAAGGCGGGGTCGTCGACGTCGATCGTGGGCCCGCCGTCGGGGAGCGTGGCGGCCTCGGCGAGCAGCTCGGTGAGCAGCGGCGCCTCTCCTCGCTCGCCCCAGCTGCGCATCGACTCCTGGAGGAGCCACAGGCCACCCACGTTGCGCAGGTAGCGGATGGACCCGTCGACGCCGCGCTCGTTGGTGAAGTTCGCCTGGCGCGACGCGCCGGTGAGCACCGGCTCCGGCAGATCCACACCCACGAGCGACCACGTGCCGCTGGAGGCGTAGGCGAAGCGGCCGTCGATGGCGGGGACCGCGGCGACGGCCGACGCGGTGTCGTGGGAGCCGACCGTCGTCACGACGGTCGAGCGGGAGAGGCCGAGCTCGCCGCAGAGCGAGGCGGTCAACGTCCCGCGCACCTCTCCCGGCTCCTCGAGGGGCGGGAAGAGCGTGGGGTCGAGGTCGAGGCGGTCGAAGAGCTCGCTCGACCAGGTGCCGGTGCGGGCGTCGAGCAGCCCGGTGGTCGAGGCGTTGGTCACCTCGGTCCGGAGCTCGCCCGTGAGCCAGAAGGCGAGCAGGTCGGGGATCAGCACCGCGTGGGCGGCGCGCTCCCACAGTCCGCCGAGACGCTCGGCGGCCAACTGGTAGACGGTGTTGAACGGGAGGAACTGGATGCCGCTGACGGCGTACAGCTCGTCGAACGGGACCCGGGCGTGGACCTCGTCGATCACGGCGTCGGTGCGGCTGTCGCGGTGGGCGACCGGCTGGGCCAGCAGGCGTCGCTCGGCGTCGAGGAGGCCGTAGTCGACACCCCAGGTGTCGATCCCGATCGACTCGACCTCGGGATGCTCGCGAGCGACCGCCCTCAGGCCGATGAGCACCTCGGCGCACATCGCGTCGAGGTCCCACCTGAGGTGACCATCGAGTGGTGCCGCCGCGTTGGGGAAGCGGTGGACAGCTCGGAGCCGGGCCCGCCCATCCCCCACCGAGCCGACCATCACCCGGCCGCCCGAGGCGCCGATGTCGACGGCGGCGAAGGTGCGCTGGCCCACGACCGCGGCTACCGGAGGAAGGCGGCGCTCACGCCGGCGTCGACGGGGACGAGCAGCCCGGTGGTGTGGGAGAACTCGTCGGAGGTGAGCGCGGCGACGCAGCGGGCGACGTGCTCGGGCAGCACCTCCCGCTTGAGCAGGGTGCGCCGGGCGTAGAAGGCACCCAGCTCGTCCTCCGGCACGCCGTACACGGCGGCACGCTGGGCCCCCCACCCACCGGAGAAGATGCCGCTGCCGCGCACCACGCCATCGGGGTTCACCCCGTTGACGCGGATCCCGTGCTCGCCCAGCTCGGCCGCGAGCAGCCGCACCTGGTGGGCCTGGTCGGCCTTCGCCGCGCTGTACGCGATGTTGGCCGGCCCGGCGAACACCGCGTTCTTGGACACGATGTAGACGACGTCACCGCCGAGGCGCTGGTCGATCATCGCCCTGGCCGCGGCCTGCGAGACCAGGAAGCTCCCCTTGGCCATGACGTCGTGTTGCAGGTCCCAGTCGGCCTCGCTGGTCTCGAGCAGCGGCTTCGACACCGACAGCCCGGCGTTGTTCACGACCAGATCGACGCCGCCGAAGGCCAGGAGGGCGGCGTCGACGGCCTGCCGCACCTGATCGGGGTCGGTCACGTCGGCCGCGACACCGACGGCGACGTCGGGCCCGCCGAGCTCGGCGGCGGCCTCGGACGCCTTGACGACGTCGAGGTCGGCGACGACCACGCAGGCACCCTCGGCCGCCAGCTGGGCGGCGATGGCCTTCCCGATGCCGCTGGCCGCGCCGGTGACGAGCGCGATGCGCCCGGCGTGGCGCTTCGGCTTCGGGAGGCGCTGGAGCTTCGCCTCCTCCAGGGCCCAGTACTCGATGCGAAACTTCTCGCGCTCGTCGATGGGCGCGTAGGACGACAGCGCCTCCGCGCCGCGCATCACGTTGATGGCGTTGACGTAGAACTCGCCGGCCACCCGGGCGGTCTGCTTGTCCTTGCCGTAGGAGAACATGCCGACACCGGGCACCAGCACGATCGCCGGGTCGGCGCCACGCATGGGCGGATCACCCGGACGGGCATGGCGCTCGTAGTAGGCGGCGTAGTCGGCCCGGTAGGCCTCGTGCAGCTCGGCCAGGCGCGCCACCGCGTCCTCGAGCGGCGCGTCGGGGGCCACGTCGAGCACCAACGGCTTCACCTTGGTGCGCAGGAAGTGGTCGGGGCACGAGGTTCCCAGCTCGGCCAGCGGGAGCAGCCGCTCGTGGCCCACGAACTCGAGCACCTCGGGGGTGTCGGTGAAGTGGCCGACCATCGGGTGGTCGAGGGACGCGACGGCCCGCAGGTGCGGGGCGAGCGCGACGGCCCGCACCCGGCGCTCGGCCTCCGGCAGCGGCTGCCACGCCGGCACCGGAGCCCCGAACGGGTCGGGCCGGCCGTGCTCGGCGATGTAGGCCTCGGCGGTGCGGATGATCCACAGCGAGTTGGCCTCGGCCTCGTCGCTGGTCTCGCCCCAGGCGGTGATGCCGTGGCCGCCGAGGATCACTCCGATGGCCTGCGGGTTGGCCGCCTGGAGCTCGGCGATGTCGAGCCCGAGCTGGAACCCGGGCCGGCGCCACGGCACCCACAGCACCTTCTCGCCGTAGATCTGCTTGGTGAGCGCCTCGCCGTCGGCGGCCGCGGCGATGGCGATGCCGCCATCGGGGTGCAGGTGGTCGACGTGGGTGCCGGTGACGAGGCCGTGCATCGCGGTGTCGATCGACGGTGCCGCCCCGCCCTTGCCGAACAGGCAGTAGTCGAAGGCGGCCACCATCTCGTCCTCACGGTCGACGCCCGGGTACACGTCGACGAGCGCCCGGAGCTGGTCCAGTCGCAGCACGGCGAGGCCGGCCTCGGTCAACGTTCCCAGGTCGCCGCCGGAGCCCTTCACCCACATCAGCTCGACGTCGCCGCCGGTGACGGGGTCGGTCTCGGTGCCCTTGGCCGAGGCGTTGCCGCCCGCGTAGTTGGTGTTGCGGCGGTCGGCCCCGAGGCGGCGGGCCCGGGCGAGGAGCTGCTCGACGACCGGGTTCATCGCTGGGCCAGCTCCGGCTCGCGTGTGCGCCATGTCCATTCGTCCAACTCCATGAACCTCGTCAGCACCTCCATGCCGGAGATGCCCCAGTCGCAGAATCCCCCGAGCCGCTCGAGGTGAGTGGCGAAGAGCTCGGTGGTCGGCTCGGCGAGCAGCTGCTCCATCCCCTCGACGAAACCTTCCGGCCGCTCGGGCACGGCCGCCACCGCGGCCATCAGCTGCTTCGGGCACGGGTACAGGATGCGGTTGTGGGCGAGCACGGCCCGGCCGCTGTAGAGCACGGTCATGGCCACCGCGTGCGTCGCCAGGAAGGCGTTCCCGGACTGCAGGGCCTGCGGCCCGAAGTAGGTGGCGTTCAGGCAGGCAGCCGAGAAGAAGTCCTTCATGTTCTCCGCGCGGTTCGCCTCCGGGTAGACCGCGATGCGCGCCACGAGCGGCGTGAGGTCACCGATCCGTGAGTAGACGACGCTCGCCGGCGAGAACGACGCCCGCGTGGGCTCGCTCCCGCGCTCGGCGGCCGCCTCGAGGATCTCGAGGGTGACGACCTTGCCGTCGACGTAGCCACCGGGGTACTCGCACCCCGCCATCCAGGCGAGGTCGCCGGCGGCCTGGCGCCGCTCGTACTCGGCGGGGTCGACGACGACGTAGCAGTCGAGGTCGGAGTCGGGCCTGGCCGTGCCACGCGGCACCGATCCGGTGAGGATCACCGCGTCGATCGTCGGGTCCTCGGCGACCTGCCGGGCGAGCACCTCGACGGCCTCGCGGTGGTGCTCGTACTGCATCAGGCCCCCCACCCGGCCTGGGCGCCGCCCTGTCGGTCGGCGACGATGGCCTCGGCGTAGCCGCTGGCGAGGTACGCGGCCATGGGGTCGGCCGGCAGGCCGCGGGAGGCGCGCCACTCGGCCAGCGCCGGGCGGACGTCGGTGTAGAAGGCGTCCATCAGCACGCCGTTGGCGGCGAGCACGTCGCCCGCTGCCTCCGCGTCGGCCAGCGCGGCGCGGTCGACGAGCAGGGCTCGGGCGGTCATCTCCTGCACGTTCAGGACCGAGCGGATCTGGCCGGGGATCTTGGCCTCGATGTTGTGGCACTGGTCGAGCATGAACGTGACGTCGCTGCCCTCGTCGTAGCCACCGCCGCGCACGACCTCGTACATGATCCGGAACAGCTGGAACGGGTCGGCCGCGCCGACGATCAGGTCGTCGTCGGCGTAGAAGCGCGAGTTGAAGTCGAACGCGCCGAGCCGGCCGAGCCGCAGCAGCTGCATGACGATGAACTCGATGTTCGTGCCCGGCGCGTGGTGCCCCGTGTCGAGGCACACCACGGCCCGCTCGCCGAGGGCGAGGCACTGGACGTACGCGGTGCCCCAGTCGGGCACGTCGGTGGCGTAGAAGGCCGGCTCGAAGAACTTGTACTCGAGCACCAGGCGCTGCTCGGGGCCGAGGCGCTTGTACACCCGGGCCAGGGAGTCAGCCACGCGGTCCTGGCGGTCGCGCAGGTCGCCCTGGCCCGGGTAGTTGGTGCCGTCCGGGAGCCAGACCTTGAGGTCGCGGCTGCCGGTGGCGTCCATGATGTCGACGCACTCGAGCATGTGGTCGATCGCCTTGGCGCGGACCCGCTCGTCGTGGTGGGCGAGGCTGCCCAGCTTGTAGTCGTCGTCCTGGAACGTGTTGGTGTTGATGGTGCCGAGCCGCACCCCGAGGTCCTCGGCGTGGGCGGCGAGCTTGCCGTAGTCGTCGACCCGGTCCCACGGGATGTGGAGGGCGACGGACGGGGCCAGGCCGGTGACCCGGTTGACCTCGGCGGCGTCGGCCACCTTCTCGAACGGGTCACGGGGCACGCCCTGCTGGGCGAAGACCTTGAAGCGGGTGCCCGAGTTCCCGAACGCCCAGGAGGGCAGCTCGATGGCCTGCCGCTCGAGGTCTCCGCTGATGTCCGCGAACGACGTCATCGCTCCAGCTCCTGGTCGTGTCCCCACGAGCGGCTCGCAGTGCCGGGGCACGCGTCCGTCTCGTTCACTGATGAGTGAAGTTACAACTCCGAACAATTCCGGACAAGTGGCTCGGCACTCAGAGGAGGTCGACGACGTCCCTGAAGGGTTCGAGGCGGGCATCGTCGGGATCGAGCTCGGTGACCAGCAGCGCCACCCGGTCCCAGCCGAGGCACCGGGCGGCCGAGTGCTTCTGCAGCTTGGAGGAGTCGACCGCCAGCACGATCTGTGCGCTCACGTCGGCGAAGGCCAGCTTGGCCTCGGCGTCCTCGAGCGTGGACTCCGAGGTCCCGATGTCGGGGTCGACCGCGGCGGCCGACACGAAGAGGCGCCGCAGGCTGAAGTCGTGCACCGCCCGCGAGGCCAGCGGGCCGACGAGGCTGCCCGTTCGCTCGTCGAGGCGCCCGCCGGTGAGCAGCGGCACGACACCGGGACGGCCCTGCATCTCCTGGAACGTGTCCGGCCCGTTGGTGAGCACGGTGAGGTCCCGGACGCCGCCGATGGTGGCGGCGAGGCGCTGCAGCGTCGTGGAGGCGTCGATCCCGATCGCCCCACCGTCACCCACCAGCTCGGTGAGCTTGGCCGCGATCCGCTCCTTCGACCGGGCGTGGTGCCCGAAGCGCTCCATGAACGGTTGCGGGCCGGCCGCCACGGCGCCGCCCCGCACCCGGAGCACCGCGCCCTGCTCGGCGAGGAGGTCGAGGTCGCGACGGATCGTCATCTCGCTCACGTCGAGGGCACGAGCCAGGTCGGCGACCTTGACGCGACCCTCGGCGTCCACGACGGACCGGATCTTCTCCAGGCGGCCGATGGCCTCGACGCTCATGCCACTCCCCTGCCTGCCCTCTGCGTGCCGGGCCGGCGCACGGCCGTCAGATGCGGTGTGCGATCGACCAGATGCGAACACGGCGATCGTAGCGGAGCGGTCACCGGGCCCCTGCGGGCCCACGCCACTCGTGGCGGCCCGACGCGACCTCGACGACCTCGTCGGACCACGGCAGGTGGACCTCGGCCGTCGCGTTGGGAGGGACCACCACGCCCATCACCAGGAGGTCCTCCTCGAGCCGCCACGACGACTCGGCCGTCCCGTACGGCGTGAGGAGGGTCGCGCCCGCGGTGGTGAGCCCACCCCCGGGTCGGGGCCGCACGACCAGCCGGCGCATGCCCGGCGCCCCGGACGACAGGCCGGCCACGGACTCGTGCAGCCACTGGGCGGCGCTCCCGAACGCGTAGTGGTTGAACGAGGTCATCCCGGAGCCGTTCACCGTGCCGTCCGGCAGGAGGCTGTCCCACCGCTCCCACACCGTCGTCGCCCCCATCGTCACGGCGTAGAGCCACGAGGGCAGCTCCGTCTGGAGCATGAGCCGGTAGGCGTGGTCGACCGCGCCGATCTCGGTCAGGGCGGGAAGGACGAGGGGCGTGCCGACGAAGCCGGTCGTGATCGTGTGGAGCTGCTCACGGGTGATCCGCACCAGGTTGCGCCCGACGGCCCGACGCTCGCCCGGCTCGGTCACGAGGTCGAATGCCAGCGCCAACGCGTAGGCCGTCGCGCTGTCGGACATCAGACGACCGGCCGGCGTGAGGAACTCCCGGCGGAACGCGGCCGCGACTTCCGCCGCCAACCCGTCGTACCGCCCTGCGAGCTCGCTCCGCCCGAGCGCCGAGGCGGCGCGGGCGACCAGCCAGGCCGACCGGGCGAGGTACGCGGTCGCCACGAGCGACGCATCGGTGCGGCCCTGCCACGGCCGGTCGACGGGGGCGGACGGGTCGAGCCAGTCGCCGAACTGGAAGTCCCCCGACCAGATGCGATCCGTGCCGGCCCGCTCCGCCACGCGGTCGACCCACGCCCGCATGCTCTCCATCTGCGCCTCGAGCCGACCCACGTCGGCGTAGCGGCGGAGGAGCTCGAGCGGCACGACGGTGGCCGCGTCGCCCCATGCCGCCGCTCCCCCCGGGGGCAGCGGGAGGCCCGGCACCACGGGGATGACCGAGGGAACCGTGCCGTCGGGAAGCTGCTCGGCCCGGAGGTCGTCGAGCCAGTCGGCGAGGAAGCCGTCGACGTCGTAGAGGAAGGTGGCCGTGGGGGCGAACACCTGCAGGTCACCGGTCCAGCCCAGGCGCTCGTCGCGCTGGGGGCAGTCGGTCGGGACGTCGAGGAAGTTGCCACGCATGCCCCACACCACGTTCTCGTGGAAGCGCTGCAGCAGCGGGTCGGAGCACTCGAAGGTGCCGGTGCGCTCCATGTCGGTGTGCACGACGACCGCCGT
>CAMFLJ010000047.1 GCA_945957335.1 uncultured Actinomycetes bacterium
CCACCCCCCCTCTCCTCTTCGTCGGCAGCGTCAGATGTGTATAAGAGACAGATGTAGCGGAGGCGGGCCTGCGGGTCCCATGCCGCGGGGTGCATGTCGTCGTAGGTGCGGGGCCCGTCCGGCAGCGTCCCGTCGAACCCGGCCATCGCCGTGTTGCCGGGCTTGGCCCACGGGCGGCCGTTGATGACCCACACGTCGTACCCGTCGACGCGCTCGATGCGCGGCACGGCGTCGCCCCACTTCGACGACACCCTCGAGCTCCACGTGTCGGGCGGCTCGGTGATGTGGGTGTCGACGTCGATGACCCGGAAGCTCTCGAACATGGACGTAGTGAACAACATGTATCACTACGTCGGCAAGCACCCCCGCCGGGTGCCCTCAGACCGGGGCGGTGACGGCACCGAGGAACATCGCCACCAGGTTCGTGCGGAACACCTCGTCGCTCACCTGGTGCTCGCGGCGCTCGCCCCGGGCCCACAGGGCCGCGACGTGCAGGTAGGCGTTCAGGCCCACCCTCACCCGCTCGGCCAGGAGGTCGTCGGGGACCTCGACGAGGGGCCGCAACCGGGCGTACGCGTCGGCGGTGCCGGTGGGCCCGATCAGCTCGCTGATGTCGGCCACCGAGAACGAGACGTCGTCGTGGATCTGGCCGAGGAACTGCACCACCTGCTTCTGGTGCGCGTCGCCGGTGGCCATCTCGGCGAACGGGAGGACGAACACCTCGGCCAGCGACGACAGGTCGTCGGCCTCCACCAGCAGCTCGCCTCGGCGGGCGACCAGCGCCGGGACCTCGCGCTCCACCAGCGCCCGCAGGAGGCCGTCCTTGTCACCGAAGTGGTAGTGCAGGGCGCCCGAGTTGGCCTGCCCGGCGGCGAGGCGGATCTCGCGCAGGCTCGTCGCCGCGATGCCCTGGGCGGCGAACAGCTCGAGGGCGGCGTCGAGCAGGCGGCGGCGGGCCGGCTCCGGGCTGCGGGGCATGGGTGCGACGCTAGCCAGTGCCGCACCCCGGCCCGTCCGACGCCGTCACCGCGAGTTCACCGGGGAACGGCATCGACCCACATGGCGGCCCGGTATCGTGCCCGCCATGCCGCAGCCGCTGGACGCGCCGCTCGAGACCCTGATGGCCGAGGCCCGGGCGGTGCGCGACGCCGCCCACGGCACGCGGGTCACCTACTCGCCGAAGGTGTTCATCCCGCTCACCATGCTGTGCCGCGACCGCTGCGGCTACTGCACCTTCGCTCAGCCGCCAGCCCGGCTCGACAGCCCGTTCCTCGACCCGAAGCAGGTGGTCGCCCTGGCCCGCGCCGGTGCCCGCGTCGGCTGCCACGAGGCGCTGTTCACCCTGGGCGAGGCCCCCGAGGAGCGCTACCCGGTGGCGGCCGAGTGGCTGGCCGACCACGGCTACACCAGCACCGTCGACTACCTGGTCGCCGTCGCCCAGCTCGTCCTCGACGAGACGGGCATGCTCCCCCACGCCAACGCCGGCGCCCTCTCCGCCGACGACCTCGCCCGCCTCCGCACCGTCTCGCCGTCGCAGGGGATGATGGTCGAGACCCTCCGGGGCGACCTGCCGTGCCACCGGGGCGCCCCCGACAAGACCCCCGAGCGCCGCCTCGCCACCCTCGAGGCCGCCGGCGAGCTGGCCATCCCGTTCACCACCGGCATCCTCGTCGGCATCGGCGAGGGCCGCGCCGACCGCATCGCCGCGCTCGAGGCCATCGCCGAGTCGCACCGGCGCCACGGCCACGTGCAGGAGGTCATCGTCCAGAACTTCCTGCCCAAGCCGGGCACGGCGATGCACGCCGAGCCCCCGTGCCCGCAGGACGACTACCTCGAGGCCATCGCCCTCGCCCGGCTGATCCTGCCGCCCGAGGTCCACCTGCAGGCCCCGCCCAACCTCTCCGACGACTTCGGGGTGCTGCTCGATGCCGGCATCGACGACTGGGGCGGCGTCTCGCCCGTCACCGCCGACCACGTCAACCCCGAGCGCCCGTGGCCCGACCTCGACATCCTGCGTGAGGCCACCGAGGCCCGGGGCATGGCCCTGGCCCCCCGGCTCACCGCCCACCCGGAGTACGTCCTCGACCCGGAGCGCTGGATCGACGAGGGGCTGCGCTTCGCCGTGATGGACCGCTCCGACGCCGAGGGGCTCGGCCGCGACGACCCCGGCTCGGTGTTCGTGCAGCGCCTCACCCCCGCTGCGCCCGAGCAGGTCGACGACGGCGTCGAGGTCCTGCAAATCGGGCCGCGCTCCACCCAGTGGTACTCCGGCGCCAACGTCGCCCCCACCGTGCTCCTGCCCGGCCCGTCCCGGGCCACCGGGGCCGTGCGCGAGGTCCTCGACGGCGTGATGGCCGGCCAGCAGGTCGGGCTCGACGAGATCGTCACCCTCTTCGGTGCTCGCGGCCCCGAGGTGGCGGCGGTGGCCGAGGTCGCCGACCAGCTGCGCCGCGACACCGTGGGCGACGTCGTCACCTACGTCCACAACCGCAACATCAACTACACGAACGTCTGCACCTTCAAGTGCCGCTTCTGCGGCTTCTCGAAGGGCCCGCTCTCGTTCAACCTGCGGGGCACGCCCTACCTGCTCACCCTCGACGACATCGCCGAGCGCACCCGTGAGGCCGCCGCGCTCGGCGCCACCGAGGTCTGCCTCCAGGGCGGCATCCACCCCGACTTCGACGGCGACTACTACATCGACGTCACCCGTGCCGTGAAGGACGCTGCGCCCGACATCCACGTGCACGGCTTCACCGCCCTCGAGGTCACCGAGGGGGCCCGCCGCCTCGAGGAGCCCCTCGCCGACTACCTGCGCCGGCTCATGGACGCCGGTCTGCGCACCCTGCCCGGCACCGCGGCCGAGATCCTCGACGACGAGATCAGGGCGATCATCTGCCCGGACAAGATCGACACCGACGAGTGGCTCGAGGCGCACCGCACCGCCCACCAGGTCGGGCTCCGGTCGAACATCACGATCATGTTCGGCTCGGTCGAGCAGCCCGTGCACTGGGCCCGCCACATCGTGCGCACGCGCGACCTCCAGGCCGAGACCGGTGGCTTCACCGAGTTCGTGCCGCTGCCGTTCGTGCACATGGCCACCCCGCTCTACCTGCAGAAGAAGGCCCGCCGCGGCCCCACCTTCCGCGAGGTCGTGCTCATGCACGCCGTGCCGCGCATCGCCTACACCGGTCTCATCGACAACATCCAGACCTCCTGGGTGAAGCTCGGCCCGGCCGGTGCCCGCCAGACCCTCCAGGCCGGGGTGAACGACCTCGGTGGCACCCTCATGGACGAGAACATCAGCCGGGCCGCCGGCGCCGACCACGGCCAGATGATGGAGGCCGACGACTTCCGGGCCCTCGTCGAGCCGCTCGGGCGCACCCTCGAGCAGCGCACCACGCTCTACGGCCGCCTGGCCGTCGCCTGACGTGTCCCCCCGCCGGGCCCGGTACCGCACCGGCGACGAGGCCCTCGACGAACAGATCATCACGCTGCTCGAGGAGGCCGGGGTCCACCGCGACGCCGACCTCGTCTTCGAGATGCTGGTGTCGGCGCTCCGGATGGGCCGCGAGGCCGTCGACCGGGGCGACCTCAAGCTGGTGAACGCGGCCCTCAAGGAGCTGCGGTACTCGTTTCTCGTCTTCGAGCCGTACCGCCGGGTGCGCAAGGTCTCGATCTTCGGGTCGGCCCGCACCAGGGTCGACGACCCCGGCTACGTGGCCGCCCGCGACTTCGGCCGGGCGATGGCCGACCGTGACTGGATGGTCATCACCGGAGCCGGCCCCGGGATCATGGAGGCCGGCATCGAGGGGGCGGGGGCCGAGCGCGCCTTCGGCGTGAACATCGTCCTGCCGTTCGAGCAGGAGGCCACCCCTCTGCTCGCCGGCGACCCCAAGCTCATCAACTACCGCTACTTCTTCACCCGGAAGCTCAGCTTCATGAAGGAGTCCGCCGCCTTCGCCCTCCTGCCCGGCGGCTTCGGCACGCTCGACGAGTCGTTCGAGCTGCTCACGCTCATGCAGACCGGCCGCTCGGCGATCGCCCCCATCGTGCTGCTCGAGCCCGAGGGCTCGACCTACTGGAGCAGCTGGCTGCGGTTCACCGAGACCGAGCTCGCCGGGCGCGCGCTGATCCACCCCGAGGACCTCGACCTGGTGAAGGTGTGCACCACCATCGACGAGGCCGTCGACGAGGTGTGCGCGTTCTACGTCCGGTACCACTCGATGCGCTTCGTCGGCCGCCGACTGGTGCTGCGCCTCACCAGCCCCGTCGACGACGACGAGCTGGCCGACCTCAACGGCGAGTTCGCCGACATCGCCACCACCAGCCCGTTCGTGCGGGTCGAGGCCTCCGCGAGCGAGATCGAGGACGACGACGTGCCCGACCTCCCCCGCATCGCGTTCGGGTTCGACCGGCGCAGCTTCGCCCGGCTGCGCCACCTCATCGACCGCCTCAACCAGCGGGCCCCGGCCGCGGGCTGAGGCGTCGGACGCGGCTAGAGGTCGAGGTCGTGGAGGTCGTCGGGCTCGCGCAGGATCGAGGCGGCCTTCTCGACGGCGCGCCGGGCCCGGGTGAGCCGCTTCTCGTCGACCGGCAGCTCGTGGCCGCCCGCGTCGATCGACTCGCGCAGGCGGACGATGGCCAGGTCGGCCAGCTCCTCGGCGATGGCCTCGAGCCGCTGGCGGATGTCGTCGAACTCACCGGACATCCCCCCATCCTGGCCCACGGGTGCGACAGCCACGGACGGATAGCCTGAGCCGCCCGCCGCCTCAGGAGCCCTCCGCCCGCATGCCCCCCACGCCCCCGAACGAGCCCGACGACGACGTGCACGAGTGGCTGTCGTTCGACCACGACGGTGACACCTACACCTTCGACGTCACGTGGCTCACCTCCAACTGGAGCTGCATCTACGGCGCCGGGTGCCCGGGCATCGGCGAGGAGGCCGCCCCCGAGCTCGAGCTCGGCTGCTGCAGCTGGGGCGCCCACTTCACCGACAAGGCCGACCGCAAGCGGGTCAGGGCCAAGGCCGCCGAGCTCGGCGACGACGAGTGGCAGCTCAAGGCCGAGGCCGAGGCCCTCGGCGGGCCGATCCACAAGAACGAGGAAGGTGCGTGGGTCACCCGCGTCGTCGACGGGGCCTGCATCTTCCTCAACCGCCCCGACCACCCCGACGGCGCGGGCTGCGCGTTCCACCAGGCCGCGGTGCGCCGCGGCGAGAGCTACCTCGACTGGAAGCCCGAGGTCTGCTGGCAGGTGCCGATGCGGCTCGACTTCCACCGCGACGACAACGAGCACCTCACCTACATCCTGCGCGAGTGGAAGCGCCGCGACTGGGGCGAGGGCGGCCGCGACTTCCACTGGTGGTGCACCGAGGACCCGCTGGCCTTCGTCGGGCACCAGCAGGTCTACGAGGGCTGCGCCGAGGACATCGTGGCGCTGGTGGGCGAGGCGCCCTACCGTCGTCTGGCCGAGCTCCTCGACCGGCGGGGTCGAGAGGTCGCACTCCCCCACCCGGCGCTCAACCGCGGGCGCCGATCGGCCGACACCTAGGGGCACCATGCGATCCTTCACCGCCGCCGAGCTCCAGAGAGCCTCCGACGAGGCCGGGATGCTGTTCCCCGACTACGTCCTCGAACAGCTCGTCGCGGCCGTCGACGCCGGCAAGCACGTGATCCTCACCGGCCCCCCGGGCACGGGCAAGACCACGCTCGCCTACATGGCCGCCGACGTGGCCCGCCAGGCGATGTTCTGCACCGGCTACCTGCCGACCACCGCCACCAGCGAGTGGACCACGTTCGAGACCATCGGCGGCCTCCAGCCCACGCCCGACGGCCTCATCTACCGGCCCGGCCTGTTCATCGACGCCATCGAGTCCGGCCGCTGGCTCGTCATCGACGAGCTCAACCGCTCCAACTTCGACCGCGCCTTCGGCCAGCTCTTCACCGTGCTGTCCGGCTCGGCCGTGGTGCTCCCGTTCAAGCGCAAGGGCAGCCCCGACCCGATCTCGCTGGTGCCCGCCGGCATCGACCCGCCCGAGAAGACCGAGGTCATCAGGGTGTCGGCCAACTGGCGGATCATCGCCACGATGAACGTGTTCGACAAGAACCTGCTGTTCGACATGAGCTACGCCCTCATGCGCCGCTTCGCGTTCATCGAGGTCGGCACGCCCTCCGACGAGGCCTACGAGAAGCTGCTCCAGGGCCCCGGCGGCATCGTGGCCAAGCTCCTCCCGCTGCGGCAGTTCACCGACCTCGGCCCGGCCGTCTACATCGACGCCGCCCGCTACGCCGCCCGGCGGGCCAAGGACGGCCCCACCGAGTCGCGCCTCATCTACGAGGTCTTCTACGCGTACTTCCTGCCGCAGTTCGAGGGCATGGAGGACCGACGGGCCACCACGCTCTACCGCACGGTGGCCCAGCACCTCGACGCCCCCGAGCGGGCCGAGGCCCAGCGCACGATCCGCGAGGTGCTGGGCGTCGAGCTGGCGGTCTGAGCGTGACCAGCCCGCCCGACGAAGAGGTCTTCGCCCGGCTCCACGGTCGCCTGGCCCGGCCCTTCGAGGTCATCGGCACGCTGGCCGCGCTCGTGGGCGAGCCGCCCGCGGCGGTCGCGCAGGGTGTCGGGCTCGCCCTCGCCACCTCGCAGGAGGCCCAGCAGCTGGTCGCCACCATGCCGACGGTGGTGCGCAGCCTGGCCACGTCCCTGCAGGCGCACAACGAGCGCTGCATCGGCGAGCTGCGCGGGCCGGTGATGTGGAGCGAGACGATGTCGGCGCGGGCATCCAGCTTCGGCGACCGCGACCTGTTCATCTGCGCCACGCCCTCGCGTGCCTACGACATCGACGAGAACCGCGTGCTCGTGGCCGCCCTCAAGATCGTGCGCGACGCCGGGCGCGACGCCACCGAGCGGGTCACCGGCCCCATCGAGGACCCGGTGCTGCGGCTGGCCCGCAAGGTCGGCAGCTCGGCCGGTCGCTGGATGGACCACCCCTCGCTCGCCCCCATCAGCCGGGTGAAGCCCAACCCGCGGGCCATGCGGCGCACCCGCTCGGGCAAGCACCGCAGGACCTACCAGCCGGCCCTCGACGTGCTCGACCGGGCCGCCGACCCGATCGGCGCCGACGAGGCCTTCCTGTGGTGCCGCCCGATCGTGCACCGCCGCCACCGCCTGCTGATGGGCCTGGTCGACCGCCTCGAGCAGGACGGCCGCCGGCAGGTGCCCGCGTTCCGCGCCGAGCACGGCGCGCTCCTGTCGGGCCCCCTCGTGTTCAACCCGGGCCGGGCCGACGGCACCGGGCTGGCGGGCGTGCTGCTCGGCCCGCTGCTGATCGACGTCCCCGGGCGCCGCGACGACACCCGCGAGGCCGCCGAGGCCGAGCTGGCCGGGCGCGCCGGGGGGCGACCGTCGATGGTGGTGATGGACGACACCGACCTCGACCGTGCCCTCGTGCGCGCGGTGGAGCTCAGCTCCTCACCCACCTCCAGCCCCGCCTGAGGGGCAGGGGCCCTCCACCTGAGCCCGGCCGAGGCCGGGCGGCGGGCTCAGCGCTTGTTGGAGCGCCGGCGGTCGGACTCCTTCAGGATGCGCTTGCGCAGCCGGAGGTTCTCCGGGGTGACCTCGACCAGCTCGTCGTCGGCGATGAACTCGATCGCGGTCTCGAGGGTGATCTCGCGCGGCGGGGTGAGCTTGATCGCCTCGTCGGCCGCGTGGGTGCGGATGTTGGTCTTCTGCTTCTCGCGCACCACGTTGACCTGCATGTCGTCGGGGCGGGAGTTCTCGCCGACGATCATGCCCTCGTACACGGCCTCGCCGGGGCCGACGAAGAGCTCGCCGCGCTCCTGGAGGTTGCCCAGCGCGTAGCCGGTGGTGGCGCCGGTGCGGTCGGCGATCATGGCGCCGCCCTTGCGGGTGGGCAGCTCGCCGACCCACGGGATCCAGCCGGCGTGGTGCTGGTGCATCAGCGCCGTGCCGCGGGTGGCGGTGAGGAGCTGGGAGCGGAAGCCGATGAGCCCTCGTGAGGGCGCCTCCACGGTGACGATGGTGCGGCCGGTGTCGCCGGGGCGCAGGTCGTTGACCCGGCCCTTCCGGGGGGCGAGGGCCTGGGTGACGGTGCCGACGTGCTCGTCGGGAACGTCGATGACGGCTCGCTCCAGCGGCTCGTGGCGCTTGCCGTCGATGTCGCGGACGATGACCTCGGGCCGGCTGACCTGGAGCTCGTAGCCCTCCCGGCGCATGGTCTCGATGAGCACGGCCAGCTGGAGCTCGCCACGGCCCGCTACCTCGATGACGTCGGGGGACGAGGTCTGGTCGACCTTGATCGACACGTTGCCCAGCACCTCGCGGTCGAGGCGCTCGCGCAGGTGGCGCGACGTGAGGTAGGTGCCCTCCTTGCCGGCGAGCGGCGAGGTGTTGACGCCGAAGGTCATGCGCAGCACGGGCTCGTCGACGGTGAGGCGGGGCAGCGGTTTGGGGTTGGCCGGGTCGGCGAGGGTGTCGCCGATCTCGACCTCGGGGAAGCCGGCCACCACGAAGAGGTCACCGGCGCCGATGTCGTCGACCTCGAGACGGCCGATGCCGGAGAACGACATGAGCTGGGTGAGCTTGCGCTTCAGCGGGGCCTGGCCCTCGTCCTCCTCGCACAGCGCCACCTGCTCGCCCCGGCGCAGCGTGCCCTGCACGACGCGGCCGATGGCGAGGCGCCCGAGGTAGTCGGAGGCGTCGAGGTTGGTGACGATGGCCTGCAGCGGCGCGTCGGGGTCGCCCTCGGGGGCGGGCACGGTGCTCACGATGGCCTCGAACAGCGGGGTGAGGTCGTCGCCCTCGCCGGGCATCCCGACGCCGGAGACGGCCTTGCCGTCGCGGGCGATGGCCGAGATGATCGGGAACTCGATCGAGTGCTCGTCGGCGTCGAGGTCGAGGAACAGCTGGTAGATCTCGTCGAGGACCTCGTCGGGGCGGGCGTCCTGGCGGTCGACCTTGTTCAGCACGACCACCGCCGGCAGCCCACCGGCGAGCGCCTTGGACAGCACGTAGCGGGTCTGCGGGAGCGGCCCCTCGGCGGCGTCGACGAGCAGCACCACGCCGTCGACCATGGTCAGCGCACGCTCGACCTCACCACCGAAGTCGGAGTGGCCGGGGGTGTCGACGAGGTTGATCCGGATGCCGTTCCACTCGACCGAGGCGGCCTTGGCGAGGATCGTGATGCCCCGCTCGCGCTCCTGGTCGTTGGAGTCCATGACCCGGTCGACGAGGGCGGCATGCTCACCGAAGGTGCCGGTGGCACGCAGCAGGGCATCGACCAAGGTGGTCTTGCCGTGGTCGACGTGGGCGACGAGCGCGACGTTGCGGAGCGCGGAAGGAGGGTTCTGGCTGGGGGGCACGAAGAGGAGATGCTATCGGTCGCGGGACCCCTCCCGGACCGAGGCCGCCGGAGCGGGCCTACCAGGCCTTCTCTTCGGCCTCTTTGTCGTACATGCACCACGAGGCGTGGTCGTGGCCGGGATCGGCCCCGCACTCCGGACAGGGCTCGGCGTCGCGCGCGTCGAGGATCTCGTCCAGGTTGTCGTTGGTGCGCTTGAGTGCT
The DNA here is from genome assembly GCA_945957335.1 of uncultured Actinomycetes bacterium. Lineage (GTDB taxonomy): Bacteria > Actinomycetota > Acidimicrobiia > Acidimicrobiales > Acidimicrobilacustridaceae > CAMFLJ01. The sequence continues at coordinate 9,584 of CAMFLJ010000047.1, forward strand.
CGGGCTTCTTCGAAGCGCCGATGTCGCCCCTTCTTCACGGGCCAGCTCCCGTCAGGTGATAGTGCCGGACCAGTGTACCCGGGGCGTCCGGTGGTCAGATGCATGCCACTCAGCGCTCGGCGGGCTCCCGGAGGTCGATCGGCGCCTCGGCCGTGGCGGTCGAGAGCAGGTCGTCGGGGTCACCCAGGACCGATGCGGCCCCCAGGCGGGCGTAGTAGGCGCACCACGCCAGGATCCCGAACAGCTTGGTCGAGTCCTCGAGCACGTAGGAGTGGAACGGGCCGCCGAGGTGGTCCCGCAGGACGTCGAAGGCCGCGGAGCCGAAGAAGAAGGCCAGGGCCACCCCGAGGAGCAGGTACGGGGTGCGCAGCACGACCCGCCGGAAGGCCACCAGCCAGACGGCCACCACCAGGAGGTAGACCGAGAAGGTCAGCTTCTGGCCGACGTTCTCGTGGATGAGGAAGGTGTCGTCGAGGGCGAGCACCCCCGAGATGGCGGCTGCCGCGAACAGGAAGAGGACCACCCGGTCGTTGCCGCTGCGCAGCCGCCGCACGCAGGCCGAGAACAGCGCGAGAGCGACGGTGGCGGCCCAGAAGAGGAGGCCGATCTGGGACAGCATCCCGTCGTAGGGGTGACCGTCGAGGACGACGGTCACGTCCCGCGACAGATCGCCGAAGGGGACGTCCTCGGCGTGCTTCACCGCCACCACGAGGGCCAGGACGAACGCGCCGAGCAGCAGCGTCACGACCACCACCGGCCAGGCGACGCGGGCCTGCGCGCCGAGGGAACCTCGCACGTCCATCTCCTCGCGCACCTCGTCGCCCAACTCGCCGCCTCCTCGATCCGCCACCCGGAGGTCCTTCCCCACCGGCACCGCACCGATGCCTCGACCGACGGCGGCCGTCGCCCCGCCGTCCGCCACCGGATCACCGCTCGCCCGATGAGGAGACCCTTGCTCCGGGTGTGAACCTAGCCTTCCACCAGGCCCGCGTCCACGGTCCTCCGGGGATCGCCCGGGGTGGCTAGCGTCGGCCCGGTGGAGCCCTGGTGGGAGAGCGCCGTCATCTACCAGATCTACCCGCGGTCGTTCTCCGACGGCGACGGTGACGGGGTCGGCGACCTCCCCGGCATCCGGGCGCGCCTCGACCACCTCGTGCGGCTCGGCGTCGATGCGGTCTGGCTCTCGCCCTTCTACCGCTCGCCGATGAAGGACTTCGGCTACGACATCAGCGACCACTGCGGCGTCGACCCCGTGTTCGGCACGCTGGCCGACGCCGACGCCCTGATCGCCGACTGCCACGCCCACGGCATCAGGGTGCTCGTCGACCTCGTGCCCGGCCACACGTCCGACCGCCACCCGTGGTTCGAGGCGGCCCGTTCGTCACGCGACGACCCGAAGCGCGACTGGTACATCTGGCGCGACAGCGCCCCCGACGGGGGCCCTCCCAACAACTGGGTGGCCGCCTTCTCCCCCGTGCCGGCCTGGACCTTCGACGATGCCACCGGCCAGTGGTACCTCCACCAGTTCCTCCCCGAGCAGCCCGACCTCAACTGGGCCAACCCCGAGGTCGAGGAGGCCATGCACGACGTCGTGCGGTTCTGGCTCGACCGGGGGGTCGACGGCTTCCGCATCGACGTCATCCACGGCATCGGCAAGGACCCGCTCCTCGCCGACGACCCGCCCGAGCTGGCCGGCCTGCCCCACGTGCCGCTCAACGACCGGCCCGAGACCCACCCGTACATCCGACGGCTGCGGGCGCTGCTCGACTCCTACCCGGGCGAGCGGATGATGGTCGGCGAGGTGTACCTCCTCGACACCGCCCTCGTGGCGCCGTACTACGGCGACGGCGACGAGCTGCACCTGTCGTTCAACTTCCCGCCGCTCTACGCGCCGTGGGACGCCGAGAGGTGGCGGGCCCAGATCGAGAAGACGACCTCGGAGCTCGACCCGATCGGGGCGTGGCCGACCTGGGTGCTCTCGAACCACGACAACCCCCGCCACCGGACCCGCTACGGGTCCGAGGCCAGGGCGCGCGCCGCCACGCTGCTGCTGCTGGGCCTCCGCGGCACCCCGTTCCTCTACGCCGGCGAGGAGCTCGGCCTGGGCGACGCCGAGGTGCCGCCCGAGCGGGTGGTCGACCCCGGTGGCCGCGACGGCTGCCGGGCCCCGATCCCGTGGGACCCCACCCACGGCCACGGGTGGGGTGACGAGGCATGGCTGCCCTTCCCGCCGGAGGCCGCGACCCACAGCGTCGCCGACCAGGCGGCCGACCCCCACTCGACCCTCGGCCTCTACCAGAGGTCGATCGCCGCCCGGCGCGCCTCGGCGGCGCTGCACGCCGGCGACCAGCGCCTGCTCGGCTCTCCCCCGGGCACCGTCGGCTGGCTCCGCAGCGCGGGGGCCGACCGGCGCATCGTCGTCGTGAACTTCACCGATGCCCCGGTCGACCTCGACGGCACCGAGGCCCTCGCCGCCACCGACGGCTGGGTGGTCGAGGTGGCGAGCGACGGCCAGGGCGAGGGCGCGCGCTTCGGTGGCCGGCTCGGGCCAGACCAGGCGGTGTGGCTCCGGCCCGGTTGAGCCGCAGGGGCCCGGTCGCTCAGTGCAGCGGTCGGTTCGAGCGCTCCTCGATGACCAGCTCGCCGTCGCCGGCGAAGGCCACCGCGGCCTCGCCGTGGAGCAGGCGGCGGATCGGCTCGCCGACGATCTCGGCCCGCCAGCCCTCGGCCAGGCGGGCCTCGGGATCGCCACGCAGCAGCGCCTCGAGGTCGCCCCTGGTGGCCAGCAGGCCACCGTCGAGGTGGAGGTCACGTGCGAGCTGGGCCACCCACGCCGAGATGAGCGCCACGGCCGGGCGCAGGTCGCGGTCGAGCCCACCGGTCGGGGCGTCGTCGGACGGCGGCACCGGCCCGTCGACACCGGCCTTCACCGCGTCGAGCAGGTCCCGGACGACCTCGTCGCGCATGCCCTTGTCGAAGCCCCGGATCCGCTCGAGCTCGGCCCGGTTGCGCGGCGGCCGTTGGGCGATGCCGACCACGGCGATGTCGGAGAGCACGTAGCGGACCGGGATGTCGAGGGTGGCCGCCCGGCGCTCACGCCAGGCCGCCACGGCGCGCACCACGCCCCGGGCCTTGCCCTTGAGCTGGCGGGCCTCCTTGATGCGGCGCCACGCCTCGTCGGGGTCGCGCTGGCCGCGGCCGCGCACCCGCTGCAGCTCGCACTCGTCGAGGGCCCACTGCAGTCGGCCCCGCCCCTCGAGGTCGGCCACGAGCCGGTCGTGCAGCTCGAGGAGGTGGGCCACGTCGTTGGCGGCGTAGACGAGCTGGTCGTCGGTGAGGGGCCGGTGGAGCCAGTCGGTGAGCCGGTCGGCCTTCCCGACGCGGACGCCCAGCATCTTCTCGTAGACGGTGGCGAGCGACGGCGTGCTCAGACCGGTGAACCCGGCCGCGACCTGGGTGTCGAACAGGTGGGCCGGCACCGTGCCGCACACCAGCTCCAGGATCTCGAGGTCCTGGTCGGCGGCGTGGAGGACGGCGGTGGAGGGACCCCGGAGGATCTCGGCGAACGGCGCCATGTCGACGCTGAGCGGGTCGACGAGCACGAGCTCACCGGGCCACGCCAGCTGCACGAGGGCCAGCTTCGGGAAGTAGGTGCGCTCGCGGTGGAACTCGGTGTCGAGGGCGTAGGCCTCGACACCGCTCAGCTGCTCGATGACGGCCGCGAAGCCCTCGTCGGTGTCGACGACTCGGTAGGCGGGCTCCACCGGGCCGCTCAGGACGGGTCCGGGCCGGCGACGAGCGGACGGCCGGACTCGGCCCACGCCTTGGTGCCACCGGCGACGTTGGTGGCGTCGATGCCCTGGGCCCGCAGGAACTGCACGGCCCGGCCGCTGCGGCCACCGACCGCGCACACCACGAGGACCGGGGCGTCGGCAGGCAGCTCGTCGACCCGGTCGGGGACGGTGCCGAGGGCGATGTGGACGGCGCCGCCGATGTGGCCACCGGTGTACTCGTCGTCCTCACGGACGTCGATGACCAGCACACCGTCGGCGATGCGCTGCTCGAGGGTGGCGATGTCGATCTCGGGAACGTCGCTCAATGGGGGTCCTGTCGGGTGATCGTGTGCGGCCGCAACGATCGCTCAGCGTAGCGGCGCAGGTCCTCGGGAGAGTCCACGTCGGCGAGGCGGTCGAGCGCCAGCCCGGCGACGCGGACCGCCGCCAGCTCGTCGAGGAGGTGGCGCGGCGCCCGCCGGCCGTCGGCGAACGCCGCCTCGAGCGGGTCCAGCGCGACGGACCGGCGCCAGCACGAGGTGAGCGGCTGCTCGCGATCGCCCGCCAGGGCCACCGCGACCCCCGCCGACGGGTGCTCGACGAGGGCCTGCACCAACGCCGCCGGCACGGTGCCGTCGACCTCGGGCATGTCGCAGGCCAGGACCATCACGAGGTCGTGGGCCGATGCGGCCAGCGCGGTGATGATGCCGCCGAGGGGGCCCTCACCGGGGTGGCGGTCGGGCACCCACGCCAGCCCGAGCGCCTCGATCCCCGCCCGGTCCCCGCCCACCACGAACGTGCGCGCCGCGCCGGAGGCGACGAGGGCGTCGGCCGCGACCGCCACCAGCGCCCGGCCGTCGGGTGCGGTGACGAACGCCTTGTCCGTGCCCATGCGGCGCGAGGCGCCGCCGGCCAGGACCGCTCCCTCGAAGGGGCCGCTCACGACGGGGGCACGGCACCGTAGGTGCCACCGGCGCCCGAGCCGGTGCGGTCGGTGGCGGCCGCCCGGGCGAGGTCGGACAGGAACTCGTCGACGATCCGGGCGTGGTACGGCGACACCATCAGGTGCAGCCCGCCCTGCTGGCGGTCGAGGTGCCAGCCGCACTCGTCCATCACGTCGCCCACGGCGCCGATGTCGAGGGTGTCGCTGCCGATCTCGAGCACGGAGAGGTCGGGCGCACCGGTGACCGACAGGCCATCGATGGCGGCGATCCCCTCCTGGAAGCGGCGCGTGGTGTCGCGGACGACCCGTGCCTTGGCGAGGAACCCGTCGGCACCGAGGTGGCGGATCGTGGCCCACGCCCCCGCGATGGGCGCGGCCGGGCGGGTGCCGGCGGTGGTGGCCGAGCCGTACAGCCCACCCGGCCAGTCGTCGAACAGGAACCACTGGCGGCGCACCATCTCCGCGTCGCGGTAGAGGACGACGCTCGCCCCCTTGAAGGCGTAGCCGTACTTGTGCACGTCGGCGGAGAGGGAGGTGACCCCCTCGACCCGGAAGTCCCAGGGCGGCACCGGCTCGCCCAGCTCCTCCCAGAAGGGCAGCAGCCAGCCGCCGAGGCAGGCGTCGACGTGGCAGAGCAGCCCTCGCTCGCCGGCGAGCGAGGCGATCTCGGGCACGGGGTCGATCACCCCGAACGGGTAGCAGGGCGCGGACGCCACCAGGAGGGCCACGCGCTCGTCGAGCGCCGCCGCCATCGCCGCGGGATCGGCCCGGAGGTCGTCGCGCAGCCCCACCCGGCGCTGCTCGACGTCGAGGTAGTGGCAGGCCTTGGCGAAGGCCGGATGCGCGGAGCGGGCGGTGACGATCGCGGGCCGCTCGATGCCCCGCTCGCGGGCCCACTCGCGGGCCGTGTGCACGGCGAGGAAGATGCTCTCGGTCCCGCCGCTCGACATGGTGCCGCCCCCGCCCTCGAGGTGGACCAGCGCCTTGGCCACGTCGACGACCTCGTGCTCCATGCGCCCGAGGCTCGGGAACGCGAACGGGTTGAGCGCGTTCTCGGCCAGGAACCGCCGACCCACCTCGTCGTGGAGGCCGGTGAGCTCGTCGTCGTCGGCGTTGTAGACGAGGCTGAAGGTGCGCCCGCCCCGCCAGTCGGCGTCGCCCTCGGTCATGGCGGCGAGCTCGGCCAGCACGTCGGCGGCGGGCCGACCGGCCGGCATCGGGGCGGCTCCCCCCTCCACGCTCAGCCCTCGGCGAGGTCGGCCGGCGGCCACGACGGGTCGCACTGGCGG
>CAMFLJ010000048.1 GCA_945957335.1 uncultured Actinomycetes bacterium
ATCCCACACGCCCCGGGCGGGCGCGACCGCCCCGACGGCCCCCGGTGGCTCGATCGCGGCCCCCCGAGGGGCGCCGATCGAGCCACGGGTTGCAGGTCAGCCGTGCCAGTCGGCGAAGGTGCGGCCGGTGATGCGCTCGTAGGCCTCGATGTAACGGCTGCTCGTGGCGGTGACCACGTCGCCGGGCAGCGGCGGGGGCGGCGGCTGCTTGTCCCAGTCGAGGTCGTCGAGGAAGTCGCGCACCGGCTGCTTGTCGAACGACGGGGGCGTGGAGCCCGGCTCCCAGCGGTCGGCCGGCCAGAACCGCGACGAGTCGGGCGTGAGCACCTCGTCGGCGAGCACGAGCTCGCCGTCGACCATGCCCAGCTCGAACTTGGTGTCGGCGATGATGATGCCGCGCTCGGCCGCCCACTCCGAGCCCCGCGTGTAGAGCTCGAGGGCGACATCGCGGACCTGCTCGGCCATCTCGTTGCCGATGAGGTTGGCCGCCGCCTCGAACGAGATGTTCTCGTCGTGGCCCTCGTCGGCCTTGGTCGACGGGGTGAACACCGGCTCGGGCAGCTTCGACGACTCGAGCAGGCCGCCGGGCAGGTCCTCGCCGTGCATGGTGCCGTTGCGGCTGTACTCCTTCCACGCCGAGCCCGTGATGTAGCCGCGGACGATGCACTCGATGGGCAGCATCTCGGCCTTCTTGCACAGCATGATGCGGCCCTCCCACTCGGGCCGGCGCCACGCCTCGGGGAGGTCGTCGAGGCTGGTCGAGATCAGGTGGCTGCCCACCACGCCCTGGAACTGCTCGAACCAGAACGAGGACATGGCGGTGAGCACGCGGCCCTTGTCGGGGATGGGCTCGGCCATGACGACGTCGAACGCCGACAGCCGGTCGGAGGTCACCATGAGCAGGCGGCCGTCGCCGGCGTCGTAGATGTCGCGCACCTTGCCCGAGTAGATGTGCGGCAGTCCGTCGGTCGTCACAGGTCGCCTCCCGAGCGGCCGGGGCGGCCGGCCCGCGAGGGGCCGGTCGAGGTGGTCAGAGGATGTCGCCGGGACGGTACCCGGCCGCCGCCGGGTCCGCGGCCACGAGGGCCTCGACGGTTGCGACGAAGCGCTCGACCTGCCGCGGCGCGGTGCCCACGAAGTCGAGCGGGCTGGCGAGGACGCCGGCGAGCTCGTCGGGGGCGAGGCCGAGGCGCGGGTCGGCGGCCAGGCGATCGAGCAGGTCGTTGCCCTCGGCGCCCTCCTCGCGCAGGCGCAGGGCCGCGGCCACCGCGCTCTCCTTGATGGCCTCGTGGGCCTGCTCGCGGCCCACCCCGTGGCGCACCGCCGCCATCAGCACCTTGGTGGTGGACAGGAACGGCAGGTAGCGGTCGAGCTCGCGCTCGACGACCGCCGGGTAGGCGCCGAAGTCGGCGAGCACGGTGAGGAAGGTCTCGAACAGGCCGTCGACGGCGAGGAACGCGTCGGGCAGGGCCACCCGGCGCACCACCGAGCAGCTCACGTCGCCCTCGTTCCACTGGTCGCCGGCGAGCGAGCCCACCATCGTGAGGTGGCCGCGCAGGATGGTGAGGAACCCGCCGATGCGCTCGCAGCTGCGGCTGTTCATCTTGTGGGGCATGGCCGAGGAGCCGACCTGGCCGGGGCGGAAGCCCTCGGTGGCGAGCTCCTGGCCCGCCATGAGGCGGATGGTGAGGGCGAGGTCGGCCGGGCCCGCGGCGGCCTGCACCAGGGCGCTGACCACGTCGAGGTCGAGGGAGCGCGGGTACACCTGCCCCACGTTGGTGAGCACCGCCTCGAAGCCGAGGTGGGCGGCGATGCGGTCCTCGAGGTCGTCGAGCCGGTCGAGGTCGCCGTCGAGGAGGTCGAGCATGTCCTGCTGGGTGCCGACGGGGCCCTTGACGCCCCGGAGCGGGTAGCGGGCCAGCAGGTCGTCGACGCGGTACAGGGCCTGGAGCAGCTCCTCGCCGGCGTTGGCGAAGCGCTTGCCGAGGGTGGTGGCCTGGGCCGGCACGTTGTGGGTGCGCCCCGTCATCACCAGCGTGGCGTGCTCGGCCGCCCGCTCGGCCAGCCGGGCCAGGGCGGCGAGCATCCGGCCGCGGACGAGCACGAGCGCGCGGCGGACCTGGAGCTGCTCGACGTTCTCGGTGAGATCCCGCGAGGTCATGCCCTTGTGGATCTGCTCGTGGCCGGCCAGGGCGGCGAACTCGTCGATGCGGGCCTTCACGTCGTGACGGGTGACGCGCTCCCGGGCCTCGATCGAGGCCAGATCGACCTGGTCGATGACCTTCCGGTAGGCCTCGAGCGCCTCCTCGGGCACCGCGATCCCCAGATCCCGCTGCGCCTCGAGCACCGCCAGCCACAGCTCGCGCTCCAGCACCACCTTGTGCTCCGGCGACCACAGCCGGCCCATGTCGGCGCTGGCGTAGCGGGCGGCGAGCACGTTGGGCACGCTGGAACCGGGCATCTGTCCTCCTGAGACGGGCCCCGGGACGGTCACGGGACGGTCGGCCACCCGAGATCGGGACCGTTGCCAGGGTAAAGCACAGGCCCTGGGAGGCCGACGAGAAGGGTGGAGCTTCGCGCCGCGCGAGATCTCCACCCACCCCCATGGCTCACCACGACACCGCTCACCGACGCAGCCCGCTGGACGAGCGCTGCACTCGGCACCAGTTCGAGGCGGCGATCGACCGGTGCCGGCAGTGCGGCCACCCGTTCTGCGGCGAGTGCCTGGTGTACAGCTTCGGGGAGAAGCAACCGCCCTTCTGCATCCCGTGCGCGCTCTCGGCCTCGGGGGTGAGGTCGAACGCCGCCCGGTCGCCGGCGATGCCGCGGAAGGAGCTGAAGAAGCGCCAGCGCGAGGTCGAGCGGACCCGCGAGCACGCCGCCCGGTCGGAGCAGGCCGCCACGCAGATCGACTGGAGCCTGCCGATCGACGGCACCGCCCCGTCCGACGATCACGCCTTCCCCGACTTCGACGACCAGCCCGCCGCCGCCCCGATGCCGCCGAGCCCGGCACCGCCGTCGTCGGGTGGGCGCTCGAGGGGCGGCCTGTTCGGGCGGAAGAAGAACAAGGTCGTGCCGTTCTGAACCTCCCGTCCTGAGCCCCTCGGCCCGCGGCGAGAGCCGGTCGGCGCGACGGCTCAGGCGGAGGCGCGCTTCTCGCGGTCGGCGGCGAGGGCGTCGGCGAGGGCCGAGTCGGTGATGGCCAGCATCTCGACGACGAGCAGCGCCGCGTTCATCGAGCCGTCGATGGCGACGGTGGCCACCGGGATGCCCTTGGGCATCTGCACCGTGGAGTAGAGGGCGTCGACGCCGTTGATGGCGCCGCCCGACAGCGGCACGCCCACGACCGGGAGGGTGGTGTGGGCGGCGACGACGCCGGCGAGGTGGGCGGCCATGCCGGCACCGCAGATGAACGCGACGTAGCCGTCGGCGCGGGCCGAGGTGGCCAGCTCGGTGACCTGGGCCGGGTTGCGGTGCGCGGAGAGCACCCGCACGTCGGCCTCGAGGCCGAACGCCTCGAGGGTGTCGACCGCGGGCTGCATCTTGTCGCGGTCGTTGGGCGAGCCCATCAGCACGGCGACCTTCATCGGTTCCCTCCCGGGTCGGCGCCGGCAGCGGCGACCGCCGCGGACGCGATGTCGTTGCGATGGTGCAGGCCGGGCCAGGAGATGTGGCCCACGGCCTCGTAGGCCCGCCCGCGGGCCGCGGCCAGGTCGGGACCCTGGCCGGTGACGGCCAGCACCCGCCCCCCGGCGGTGACGAGGCGGCCCTCGGCGTCGGCGCCGACCCCGGCGCAGAACACGCTGACCCCGTCGACGCCCCGGGCGGCGTCGAGGCCGTCGATCACGTCGCCCGTGCGGACGTCGCGCGGGTAGCCCTCCGCGGCGCAGACCACCGTGACGGCGGCGCCGTCGTCGAAGGTCGGGGCCCGGTCGATGGCACCGGCCGCCGCGGCGGCGAGCAGCTCGCCGAGGTCGCTGGTGAGCCGGGGCAGCACGACCTGGGTCTCCGGGTCGCCGAAGCGCACGTTGTACTCGAGCATCTTCGGCCCGGAGGGCGTCAGCATCAGCCCGGCGTAGAGCACGCCTCGGTAGTCGATGCCGAGGTCGCGCAGGGCCGAGAGCGTCGGCGCCACGCCCTCCTCCATCACCATGGCCACGACGTCGTCGCCCGCCACCGGCACGGGCGAGTAGGCGCCCATGCCGCCGGTGTTGGGCCCGGCGTCGCCGTCGCCGACCCGCTTGAAGTCCTGGGCCGGGGCGAGGGCCACGGCGCGGGTGCCGTCGCACACGGCCAGCACCGAGAGCTCGGGGCCGGTGAGCCCCTCCTCGATCACGAGCGTGCGGCCGGCATCGCCGAAGGCGGCGCCCGAGAGGTACTCGTCGACCGCGGCCCGGGCCTCGGCCAGGTCGGTGGTGACGACCACGCCCTTGCCGGCGGCGAGGCCGTCGGTCTTCACGACGTAGAGGCCGTCGAGCGTGTCGAGGAACGCGTAGGCCGGGTCGGCGGTGGTGAACGTGCCGTGCCGGGCGGTGGGCACGCCGGCGTCGACGAGCACCTGCTTCATCCACGCCTTGGAGCCCTCGAGGCGGGCGCCGTCGGCACCGGGCCCGAACACGAGCCTGCCGGCGGCGCGCAGCTCGTCGGCCAGGCCCGCCACGAGCGGGGCCTCGGGCCCGATCACGTAGAGGTCGGCCTCGATGGCCGTCGCCGGGGTGTCGACCGAGCCGGGGATGCCCGGGTTGCCGGGGGTGACGACGACGTCGTGGTGACGACCGAGGACCGTGGCCAGGGCGTGCTCGCGCCCGCCCGAGCCCACCACGCAGACCTTCATCAGGCGTCGAAGTGGAGGAACTGGTCGCGGCCGGGACCGACGCCGACCAGCGAGATCGGCACGCCGACCTGTTCGCCGAGGAACGCCACGTAGTCGAGCGCCTCCTTGGGCAGCTGGTCGCGCCGGGTGAGCGAGGAGAGGTCGGTCTTCCAGCCCGGCAGCTCCTCGTAGACCGGCGTGGCCTTGTGGAGCACCGACTGGTGGTAGGGCAGGTGCGTGACGCGCTCGCCGTCGACGTCGTAGGCCACGCAGACCTTGACGGTGTCGAGGTCGTCGAGGACGTCGAGCTTGGTGAGGGCCAGCTCGGAGAGCGAGTTGAGGCGCACGGCGTGGCGCAGCATCACGGCGTCGAACCAGCCGGTACGGCGGCGGCGACCGGTGTTGGTGCCGTACTCGTGGCCGACGTCGACGAGGTGGTCGCCGATGTCGTCGAAGAGCTCAGTCGGGAAGGGCCCGGCGCCGACACGGGTGACGTACGCCTTGGCGATGCCGATCACCCGGTCGATGTAGCGGGGGCCGATGCCGGCACCGGTGCAGGCGCCGCCGGCCACCGGGTTCGAGGAGGTGACGAACGGGTACGTGCCGTGGTCGAGGTCGAGGAACGTGGCCTGGGCGCCCTCGAGGAGCACCTCCTGGCCGGCCTCCAGGGCATCGTGCACGAGGTTCACCGAATCGGTGATCATCGGCTCGAGCCGGGGGGCGCACTCACCCAGGTAGACGTCGGCGATCTCGTCGGCGTCGAGCGGCAGCTGGTTGAAGACCTTGGCCAGGATGGCGTTCTTCTCCTTCAGCACCCCGTCGAGCTTCTCGCGGAAGATCTTGGGGTCGAGGAGGTCCTGGACGCGAAGGCCGACGCGGGCCGCCTTGTCGGCGTAGGCCGGGCCGATGCCGCGCTTGGTGGTGCCCACCTTGTTCTTGCCGAGGCGGCGCTCGGTGAGCTTGTCGATCTCCTGGTGGTACGGGAGGATCAGGTGCGCGTTGCCCGACACCCGTAGGCGGCTGGTGTCGACGCCCTTGGCGGCGAGCACGTCGAGCTCCTTGAGCAGCACGCGGGGGTCGACCACCACGCCGTTGCCGATCACGGGCGTGATGTGGTCGTAGAGGATGCCGCTCGGCACGAGCTGGAGGGCGAAGCTCTCACCGTCGACCACGATGGTGTGGCCGGCGTTGTGGCCGCCCTGGTAGCGCACCACGAGGTGCATCTCCTTGGCGACCAGATCGGTGAACTTGCCCTTCCCCTCGTCACCCCACTGGGTTCCGACGACGACGGTGGCTGGCACGGCGTGCTCCTCTGCTCAATGATCGTGCCAGCGCGCGGCGGCGCGGCACCTGCTCCCGAGGGAACCGGGAAACACTAGTCGGCGGCGGGCCGCCGATCGAAGGTCGATCTGCACCTACCCGGACGCGCGAGCGGGGCAGCCGGCCCGGACCGGCTGCCCCGCTCGTTCTCGTGCTGGCCCGGGTGGGAGTGACCGCTCGTCACCCGGGGATGGTCGGCCCGTGGGCCGGGGCGCTAGGCCTTGTGGGCCGAGCGGGCCTTGCTGCGGGCCATCGCCACGAGGATGGCGCCGCCGGTGAGCACCGACATGCCGGCGACCACCATGACGAGGGTGCTGTTCGAGCCCGTGTAGGGCAGCTGACCCGCGACCTGCACCTCACCCAGGACCTCGGGCTGGACGGCGCTGGGGGCGATGGTGGTCGAGCCGAGGACCTCGGGCGGGGCCGTGGTGGTCGTCGGAGGTGCCGTGGTCGTGGAGGTCGGGCCCTGCGGCGGGGCCGTCGTGGTGGTCGGGGCCTCGGTCGTCGTGGTGGTCGGCGCCTCGGTCGTCGTGGTGGTCGGCGCCTCGGTCGTGGTGGTGGGGGCCTGGGTCGTGGTGGTGGTCGGGATCGCACCAGCGCACTCGTGGCTCAGGTTGAAGAGGCTGGGGGTGGTGCCGGTGTAGGTGGCCCAGCTGCTGTCGCCCAGGATGATGTCGTCGAGGGTGTGGCCGGCCGGCACGGCGACGAAGACGTTGTCGGTCTGCGTGCCGTTCTTCACGATCGCGGCGCCGCTGAAGGTCAGCACCTCGCTGCCCGACGGGTGGGTGGCGAGCTGGAGGCTGATGGTGGCGAACGAGGCGGTGTCGTTGTTCGGCGCGAACACGAAGTGCCAGTAGGCGGCGCCGTCGGACGGGCAGTCGGTCTCCACGTCGGCGGAGTTGTTGTGCAGCGCCACGGCCCCGGCGGGGACGGAGGCGGGGATGTTGGGGGTGGCCTCCTGCGCGCCGGCCGCGGCGGCGGAGACGAAACCGACGGAGCCACCGACGATGAGGCCGGTGGCGGCGAGGCCGGTGAGGGAGTGGCGGATGGTGAGCGTCATCAGGACCTTCTTCCGGGGGAAGTTCCCGGTGCCCGACGGACGGCGGCCAGACCGTCGACCGGTGGGCACCGATCGGATCTGGGGCCGGTTTCGCTCTCACTCCCCACCCGGCTCAAGCGACCAGTTCATCGCCGGGTGGATCAACGCTCCCCAGCCGCCGCTTCAGTTGCGACGACCACACTGTTCATCGGCCGCCGTGACCGTTTCGCTACCTTCCGTGGGATTTTTGGGTCGAACGACCCACTCAGGGTGGGATTCCTTCGCTCTGTGGCGGAAAAGCCACCCCTTGTCGACGGAGCCGGGCGCGCCCGAGGCGGGGAGCAGGGCTCCCCGCCTCGTCGGCGATCAGCGTTCCGACGCTGTGGTCAGGAGCCGTCGGTGGTGCGGCGGCCGACCCGGGCCATGGCCACCAGGGCGCCACCGCCGGCGAGCACGCACAGGCCCGACACCACCATCAGGGCGACGTTCGAGCCGGTGAAGGGGAGCTCACCGGACGCCTCGACCGCAGCGGCCTCCGGCTGGGTCTGGACGGTGCCCAGGACCTCGGCAGCGGTGGTCGGCGGTGTGGTCGTGGGCGGGGTGGTGGTCGTCGGCGTGGTGCTGGTCGGCGAGCTCGGTGTCGTGGTGGAGGTGGTCGACGTCGACGTGGTGGTGGACGACGACGAGGTGGTCGTGGATGACGTCGAGGTCGTCGACGACGAGGTCGTGGTGCTCGGCGTCGTGGTAGAGGTGGTCGTCGACGTGCTCGACGAGGTCGTCGCGGTGGTGGGCACCACGCCCGCGCAGGTGTGGCTGAGGGTGAAGTTCGCCGGCGTGCCCGAGCCGCTGTAGAAGGCGTACGACCGGTGGCCCTCGATCACGATGTCGTCGAGCGTGTGCCCCGCGGGGACCGCCACGAAGATGTTGTCGTGCTGGGTCCCGTTCGGGACGAGCTGGGTGCCGCTGAACGTGACCAGGTCGTTGGGCCCCGAGGGGGCGACCGCCAGCTCGAGGTGGATCTCGGTGAAGGCGAAGGTCCCGTTGTTGGGCGCCAGGATGAAGTGCCAGTAGGCGACACCGTCGTCGGGGCAGTCGGGGCCCGCGGTGGCCGCGCTGTTGTTCAGCTCGATCGAGCCGGCGGGGACGGTGCTGGTCACCGCGGTGGCCACGTTGCCGGCGTTCGGGTCGGCGCCGGCGACGGCACCGACGAAGCCGAGCGAGCCACCGACGACGAGGGCGGCGGCCGCGGTGCTCAGGAGCGTGCGGCGGAGCGAGAGCTGGGACATGGGACGTCTCCGGGGGAGTCGGCTGGGACCGGGGCGCGCCCGAAGAGGCTCACGCTCCCGTCGCCGTCGGACCCCCGTCGTCACCAGCCCCCGGCGAGCGCACGATACGGCCCGCTTCATTGCCGTCGCAATGATCTCACGGGCCGCGGTCCGAGGGCCTCGGAGCGCGCGTGGGGCAGCCGGCCCGGACCGGCTGCCCCACGGGTTGGTTGCGAGACGTGGGGCGCCCGGAGCGCCCCGTCGTCGAGCGGGCTAGGAGCCGCTGGCCTGGCGGGCCCGGCTGCGGGCGAGGGCCACCAGGCCGGCACCGGCGGCGGCCACGGCCACGCCGACCACGGCGACGCCGGTGGTGTTCGAGCCGGTGTAGGGCAGCTCACCGTTGACCTGGGTCGCGCCCAGCACCTCGGGGGCGATGGCGATGGTGGTCACGCCGGCGACCTCGGCCGGGATGGTGGTGGGGCCGGCCGGCGGCGGGGTAACGGTCGTCGGGGTCGCGGTGGTGGGCGTCACGGTCGTGGGGGTGACCGTCGTCGAGGTGGTCGGCGCCTCGGTGGTGGTCGTGGTGGGCTCGGCCGCCACGCACACGTGGCTCAGATTGAACTGGTTCGGGACGTTGCCCGAGTACGCGGCCTGCGAGCCGATCTTGACGAGGTCGGTGAGCTCGTGGCCGGCGGGGACCGCGATGAAGATGTTGTCGACCTGGCCCTGGTTCGGGATGAGGTCGGTGCCCGTGAAGGTCAGGTCCTCGGTGGTGTCGGGGCCCGTGGCCAGGCGCAGGAACACGGTGGTGATGGTGCTCTTGCCGTCGTTGGGGGCCAGCACGAAGTGCCAGTAGGTGCCACCGCCAGCCGGGCAGTCGGTGCCCACCTCGGCGGTGTCGTTGTTGAGCGCGATCAGGGGGAGGCTCGAGGGGTGGTTCGGGGCCTCCTGGGCGGAGGCGGCGGAGGCACCGGCCACGGCCAGGGCGCCGCCGGCGAGCAGGCCGGTGGCGGCGATGGCGAGGGTCGCTCGGCGGAGGGAGTGGAGCAGGGACATCGTGGGACCTTCTTCCGGGAGAGTCCCGGTGCCCCACGGACGGCGGCCAGACCGTCGACCGGTGGGCACCGATCGGATCTGGGGCCGGTTTCGCTCTCACTCCCCACCCGGCTCAAGCGACCAGTTCATCGCCGGGTGGATCAACGCTCCCCAGTCGCCACGTGATGCGGTGGCGACGCATGAGTTGTACCACGCACAGTGATGCCATGGCTACAGATTGTGTCCGTCGGTGGTGGAAATGGGCCGATCGGTCCATTCCCGCCCGCGACGTCGAGGATGCTGCGAGCCCGCCCGGACCCCGCTCGTCGCGCAGGATAGGTGCGCTCCGCCCCCGTGACCATGGTCATCGGTCATCGGTCCCCGCACGGATGTGGGGGATCCCCCGCTCAGCGGCCGAGGCGGGCCAGCAGCCCCTCGCACACCGGTGCCGGCGCGGCGCTCGAGCGCCAGCCCGGCCCGGGGGCCAGGCCCGAGGTCGCGCCGAGGTAGGAGCCGGCCAGCACCACCCGGTCGTCGAGGGTGACCGACATCTCGTGGGTGGCGGGGTCGGCGACCACGTCGAAGGTCACCTCGCCGTCGGGCAGGTCGAACGGGACCGAGTCGAGCTGCAGGTCCCCCGCCCGGTAGGTCGCGGTGGGCCCGTCGGGGCCGCGGACGACGGTGATCTCCCACCCGTCGCCCGAAGCCAGCACCGTCGGCTCGGTCCCGACCGGACCGGTGAGCACCAGGCGTCGGCCACCGCCGGCGGCGCGCTCGAGAGGCGCCCACGTGTAGCCGTCGTAGCGGTAGAGCCCCCCGCAGGAGTCGAGGGTCACGAGGTCGCCGTCGGACGCGGCCGGCAGCTCGGCACCGTCGAGCGCGCGCACCTGCGGCGGGGCGCCCCCGAACAGGTCGTCGTCGAGGTCGTACTGGAACCGCACCGCGTCGAGCGCCTGGTGGCGGCTCGGGTTCATCGAGAAGGCACGGGCCTGGAACGCGAGACCCAGCTGGGTCCACGCCCCGAGCACCGAGACCACGGCCATGAGCACCACCGACCCCACCGCCACCCACCGCGCCCAGCGCGCGGCGCTGCGCCCCCAGACCCACACTGCCGGCGCGGCGAGCACGACGGCGAGCGGCACGAAGTCGACGAGGTAGCGCTGGGCCACCGCGGCGATCGTCAACGTCGACACCAGCCCCGAGGCCGCCGCCACCGAGATCGCCCGCCAGGTCCAGCCCCGGTCGCGCCGCACCGTCCACCACGCGCCGACCACCGCCAGGACGGTGAGCGCCGGGGCACCGACGGGGAACGAGCTGGTGTGGTCGGCCGAGTCGAAGACGGCGTCGCCGTAGACCGTCGGCGGGGCCGCCCAGCCCACGAACGGGAACAGCTGCTGGGTGCGCACCGACCACGGAGCCAGGTAGCGGGCCACGTTGGTGGGCACGAAGCGGGCACCGAACAGGCTGCCGTCGTTGGCCTCGAGCGCCGCGGCCCGCTGCTCGCTCATCTGGCTGAAGACCTGCTTCGGGAACGGGATGTCGTTGAAGGTCCCGAACCGGGCGTGGTTCACCGCGGCGAACGCCACCAGCGGCAGCACCGAGCAGGCGAGCACCGCCACCGCCCGCTTCCATCTCCCCCGCACGAGCGCGGCCAGCCCGAACAGGCCGAGCGCCACCGCCGGGGCGAGCCCGGTCGAGGGCCGCGCCGACAGGGCGAAGACCGCAACGGCGGTGGCGAGGGCCAGGTGGCTCCACCGGCCCGTGTCGTGCCAGCGCAGCACCAGGTCGAGGCCGAGGAGGCCGGCGGCCGCGCCCCAGAGCGCGGCCTCGTGGTAGACGAGCGGCCCCGACGCGAGGAACACCACCGGTGTGGCCAGCGCCGGCACGGCGGCGCCCACCGCGAACCACCAGGGCCGGCCCGCGGGAGCACCGTCGACCAGGCGCCGGGCCCGGCCCAGGAGGCGGGCGGAGGCCAGTCCGAGCACGGCCACGGCCGCCAGCTCGCTGGCCACGGAGAGCCGTCCGTCGAGGCCGTCACCCCACGCCACGAACGGGATCCGCAGCACCGCGGGCGAGAGCCCGAAGTAGATCTGGGTCCGGCCGTCGATGACGAACCCCTCCAGCCCGACCACGTCGAGCGGGACGTCGAGGCGGCCGTCGAGGATCGAGTGGGCCTGCGCGTCGTAGAAGTCGGTGGTGAAGCCGCCCCGGTCGAACAGGTGCCACGGGGTGCCACCGGTGGCGAGGAGCCAGAACGCCACCACCGCGACGGCAGCACCGATGCGGGCCGCCCGGCGCTCCCGGCGATCGAGCGGCGGTGTCGGGCGCGGCGCCTCGTCCGGCGCGGCAGGGGCCTCGGCCCTCTGGACGGAGACCACGGCGGCAGCGTACCGCCGGCGGTGAGGCTGCCGTGAGACTCCCGTGAGCGTCTCGTGAGGCACCGGCGGGCCCGTGGGCGGGGCTCGGGGACCTCACCCACGGGGTGCCGGGAACGGCCTCAGCGCAGGACGAGCGCTCCCTCGTCGTCGGCGTCGACGACCACGGTGTCGCCCTCGCCGTAGGCGCCCTCGAGGATGGCGAGGGCGAGCTTGTCGGCGATCTCGCGCTGGATCACCCGCTTGAGCGGCCGGGCGCCGAACGCCGGGTCGTAGCCCTCGGCGGCGATGGCGCGGCTGGCGGCGTCGGTGACCTCGAGGCGGATTCGCCGCTGGGCGAGGCGCCCGACCAGCCCCTGGAGCTGGATGTCGACGATGCGGCCGAGGTCGTCCTCGGTGAGCGACCGGAAGCGCACGATGTCGTCGATGCGGTTCACGAACTCGGGCTTGAAGTAGTCACGAGGGTCGCCCGGGAGGTTCGAGGTCATGATCAGCACGACGTTGGTGAAGTCGACCGTGCGGCCCTGGCCGTCGGTCAGGCGGCCGTCGTCGAGCACCTGCAGCAGCACGTCGAACACCTCGGGGTGCGCCTTCTCGACCTCGTCGAGGAGGATCACCGAGTAGGGGCGACGGCGCACAGCCTCCGTGAGCTGTCCGCCCTGCTCGTAGCCGACGTAGCCGGGAGGAGCGCCGACCAGCCGCGAGACGGAGAACTTCTCCCCGTACTCGCTCATGTCGATGCGGACCATCGCCCGCTCGTCGTCGAAGAGGAAGTCGGCGAGCGACCGGGCCAGCTCGGTCTTGCCCACGCCCGTGGGGCCGAGGAACAGGAACGAGCCGATCGGCCGGTTCGGGTCGGAGAGCCCGGCACGGCTGCGCCGGATGGCGTTGGCGACGGCCACCACGGCCTCGTCCTGGCCGATGACCCGCTCGTGGAGCACGTCCTCGAGACGGACGAGCTTGGCCATCTCGCCCTCCATCAGCCGGCTGACGGGCACGCCCGTCCACTTGCTGACGACCTCGGCGATGTCCTCCTCGTCGACCTCTTCCTTCAGCATCTTCTGGGCGGCCTGGAGCTCGTCGAGGGCCTTGGAGGCCTCGGCGACCTGGCGCTCGACCTCGGGCAGCTGGCCGTAGCGGATCTCGGCCGCCTTCTCGAGGTCGGCCTCGCGCTCGAGCTCGAGGCGCTTGTTCTCGAGCTGCTCCTTGAGCACCCGGATGCGGTCGATGGCGTCCTTCTCGGCCTGCCAGTGGGCCTTCATTCCGGTGATCTGCTCGTTGAGGTTGGCGAGGTCCTCGTCGAGGGCGGCGAGGCGCTCCTGGGAGGGCGCGTCGGTCTCCTTGGCGAGGGCGACGCGCTCGATCTCGAGCTGGCGGATGCGGCGCTCGACGACGTCGATCTCGGTGGGCATCGAGTCGATCTCGATGCGCAGCTTGGAGGCGGCCTCGTCGACGAGGTCGATCGCCTTGTCGGGCAGGAACCGTCCGGTGAGGTAGCGGTCGGAGAGCACGGCCGCGCCGACGAGGGCCGCGTCCTGGATGCGCACGCCGTGGTGCACCTCGTAGCGCTCCTTGAGGCCGCGCAGGATGGCGATGGTGTCCTCGACCGAGGGCTGGTCGACGAAGACCTGCTGGAAGCGGCGCTCGAGGGCCGCGTCCTTCTCGATGTACTTGCGGAACTCGTCGAGGGTGGTGGCGCCGATCATGCGGAGCTGGCCGCGGGCGAGCAGCGGCTTGAGCATGTTGCCGGCGTCCATGGAGCCCTCGGCCGCGCCGGCGCCGACGAGGGTGTGCATCTCGTCGATGAAGGTGATGACCTCGCCCTCGGCGTCGGTGATCTCCTTGAGCACGGCCTTGAGGCGCTCCTCGAACTCGCCGCGGAACTTGGCGCCGGCGACCATCGAGCTGAGGTCGAGCGAGATGAGGCGCTTGTTCTTGAGGCTCTCGGGGACGTCGCCCTCGACGATGCGGCGGGCGAGGCCCTCGACGATGGCGGTCTTGCCGACGCCGGGCTCGCCGATGAGCACCGGGTTGTTCTTGGTGCGGCGGCTGAGCACCTGGATGACCCGACGGATCTCGTCGTCGCGCCCGATGACGGGGTCGATCTTCCCGGCGCGGGCGGCCTCGGTGAGGTCGCGGCCGTACTTCTCGAGGGCCTGGTACTGATCCTCGGGGTTCTGGCTGGTGACGCGATGGCTCCCGCGGACCTGGGCGAGCGCGGCGAGCAGGTCGTCGCGGGTGACGCCGACCTTGTCGGCCAGCGCCAGCAGGAGGTGCTCGGTCGAGAGGTACTCGTCGTGCAGCTCGCGGCGGGCCTCGTCGGCCCGGTCGAACAGCGCCGTGAAGTCGCGACCCACCCGGCTCTCGCTGCCGTAGGCCTTCGGCAGCGCGGCGACCGCCTCCTCGGCGGCGTTGCGGAGCTGGAGCGGCGCCACGCCGACCTTCTGGAGGATCGGCAGCACGACGCCCTCCTCCTGCCCGAGCAGGGCGAGGAGCAGGTGGTCGGGGGTGACCTCGGGGTTGCTCGCGGAGCGGGCCGCGGCGAGGGCGAGGTTCACCGCCTCCTGGGTCTTGAGGGTCCAGCGGTTCGGATCGAGTGCCATGTCGGTGGCGTCAGCTCCTTGAGCGAAGAGAAGGATGTCGGGCGCCGTGTCGACGCTCCGCCAAAGTTAACAATCCCATTGTCAACTTTGATTCCGCCCGGGACGAGGAAATCCCGCCGGAGATGGAAGGAGGGAGAGGGGTGCTACTGGCCGGCGAGGCGGCGGATGACCTGGGCCGCGTCGTCGTAGCGGGTGACCGCCTGGCGCACGGGCACGAGGTCGCGGCGGTACGACCGGTGGGCCGCGGCCACGGCGTCGACGGCCTCGGCGCGCACGCGGGCCAGCTCGGCCTCGAGCTCGGCCACGCGGGCCTCGAGCTCGAGCACGCGCTTCACCCCGGCCAGGTTGAGGCCCTCGTCGGTGAGGGCCTGGATGCGGCGCAGGTGGTGGATGTCGGCGTCGCTGTAGCGGCGGCTGCCGCCCTGGGTGCGGGCCGGCTCGAGCAGGCCCTTGCGCTCGTAGATGCGCAGGGTCTGCGGGTGCACGCCGGCGAGCTCGGCGGCGACGGAGATGACGTAGACCGCCCGGATCTGGGCGGTGCGGGGATCGATGGGGTCGGACATGGTCGGCTACACCCCCAGGTGCTCTCTCGGCGCGTCGGGCATGGTCGCGGCGAGCGCCTCGACCGCGGCCTTCTGCTCGTCGGTGAGGTGGGACGGGACCGCGACCTGCACCGTGACGAGGAGGTCGCCGTGGCCCTTCTTGGTCTCGACGCCGCGGCCCTTGACCCGGAAGACCTTGCCCGAGGGCGTGCCCGCCGGGATCTTGAGGGTGACGTGGCCGCCGTCGAGGGTCGGGACGGTGAGCTTGGTGCCGAGCGCGACCTCCGAGAACGTGACCGGCACGTTCAGGGTGAGGTTGAGCCCGTCGCGGCCGAACACGTCGTCGTGGTCGACGTGGACGATGACGAAGAGGTCGCCGGCCGGGCCGCCGTTGCGCCCCGCGCCGCCGCGGCCCTTGAGCCTGATGCGCTGGCCGTCGGCCACGCCGGCGGGGATGCGCACCTTGACCTCACGGGGGCGGCGCTCGATGCCCGAGCCCCGACACGTGGGGCAGGGGTCGGTGATGACCGTGCCCGCACC